>PLTL01000114.1 GCA_003164475.1 Candidatus Dormiibacterota bacterium
GACCCATCACGTGGCCGCCGACATAAGCGGATCGTCTGCGTCAAGCGCATAGTCAGTCGCGCAAGAACTATCTCCCTGCCCAGCTCCTGTTCGAGGAGCGTTGTGTTCGGGGGGAACGCCGGCGTGCGCGTAGAAAGTGGGCGTCGGCCCCACCTTCAGATCACGTACTTGCTGGACGCCATTCCTGAAGCTCTTGGGAGGATTCGAGCGGAACGCGCGCGGCCCGCCGTTCACGTCTCCTGACCAGAGACGGTCCCAAGCGCCACGACTATCTGTCTCCCTCCCTCAGGGCAGACGCAGCTTCCCTGCTGTGGCCGGCTGGTCATAGCGAAAACGGGCGCAACTCGACTCCAAGTTCGCGTACAAAGCCGGACAACGGCACTGCCGGCGCTGGATGAACCAAACCCAAGAGCGAATCAGCGCGCAGCGGGAGCCGAACTGGAGATAGCTCGGCCATGCGCATTCCCCAGTAGGCCACTTGCCACGGGATGGGGATGAGAGGGGGGCACCTGCCGCCGTCACTGGCTATCGCGCGCTTTAGTAGAAGGCGGAACTCCACAGGGACCGGGTAAGCCAAACCGATTGCACGATCGGGCCACTCGCCTGCCTGAGCCAGAACAGGTAGCGCCCGCGACAAATCGTCCTGGTGCAGCGTGAACTGGTGCGAGCCCGCACCCGGCAGTGGGATCAGGGGAAGGCTCCCAACTCTCTTGAGAGCGCCGGCCATCCCACCAGGGTTTGCGCCATACACGAGCCCTAGCCGAATCACACGCATTCCCTGCGAGAGGGCCATGGCTTCGCCCGCAAGCTTCGCGAGGCCATAGAGCTGCCGGGTTCCCCGATATGCTGACATCGACGAGATGAAGATGGTGCGCCGGACGCCCGCCGCTAGCGCCATGGTGAATAGGCGTTGTGTGCCGAGCACGTTCACCGCCCAGATCTTCTCTCGGCGTGTCAACGAGAAATCATACGCGCAGTGGACGAGTATATCCACCCCGTCAAGAGCTCCCGGTGGCACCTCCTGCTCCAGGGAGTACTCGACGTCGCCCTCGCGCTGATTCCCCCCGCGAACAAGCTGACGGACCCTGAACCCTGCCGATCGAAACCCCTCCGCGACCAGCGACCCTACGTACCCGGTGGCACCCGTCACAGCCACTACCCTTTTTCGGCTAGAGGCGTCGGTCTGGTCAGACATGTCCGGCTCCGATCGCCTCGCTCACAATACGGTGAGCATTCGCCATGATCGAGAGACCATGAGTGGTCGCAGGCACCGTTGGGAAGACAGATGCATCCACCAAGTGGATGTTGTCCCATTGAGGGAGACGGCCCGTTCGGTCAGTTTGCAACTCCCCGTCGATTGGAGGTGACGCCGAGTGGGGGAAGCTACCCCCGAAGTGATAGCTCTTAGCACCAGGAGAAACTCTCACCAGGGGGACGACGGGCCACAGGTCCAGTAGAGGTGCGGCGCACATCAGTGTCTGCAGCACCCGCCGCACCATGGCTGCGCTCCTGTGCGAGCCCTCCTGATCGATCGTGAGCTCAGGGAGCTCACCAGTAGGGCGCGGCTTCGCCGTTACAAGCAGGCGAGGCGAGTGCCAGGACGGGAGATACCCGAGCCCAATGGAAATCCGCCCTAGGAGCGTTGTGGTCACCGCGCTCAGGTGCTTCCGGCGCATGGGTGCTGGCAACGATTCAAGGAATGCCGGGTTGTAGGGATAGAAATGGATCAGCGACGTGTCAACTCCGTCGCCCTGGGTATCGACGAGGAGATTGAACTGATTGAGGGTGAAGGTACGCGCTCCGCGCGGATCCCGAGTTGCACGAGTCGAGAGCGTGGGAACGAAGAGTTGCACGGACTCGCTTAGCGGCACGGGGCGGAAGTAGTGCTGGAGTGACCCCAGGACGAGCCGGGTTGTTCCGAGAGCACCGCAGGCTAAGAAGGCTCGGTCGGCAGTGAACTCGTGGTGTTGCCCGTCATTGAGATCACGCGCATTGACAACAGCCTGATCGCCACGCTGTCCGACTCGATAGGCTAGGAGGTTCGAGTGATACGCGATTCGCCCCGAGTGTCGTAAGCGGTCAAACGTCTGCGACGCAGAGTAGATGAGGGAGTACGGGCAACCGGTCATGCACAATCCGCACTGAACGCAGTCGTCCGCGCTCATCGCCAATCTTGCACGTCCGATGGTAACGCCAAGCGCGCGAAGCCGAGCCCGATGCAGTTCATATCGCTCAAGCACGAGCCGACTTCGATCCGCCAACGGCGGAAGCGCCTGGGGCTTGACCACCAGCGGAAAGAGGCTTGCTAGATCATCGGGCTGGGCAGCAAGTGGGATTTCACGAAGGACGGCGCGGTAGTGGGGTTCGAGATCCCGCCAGTGGATCGGCCATTCAGCGAGGGTCGCTGCGTTGAAGGGCATGACCTGTGCGCCCCAAACATTCGAGTATCCGCCGTACGCCCCGGAGACGACTCGATCGTTGAGACGCCCGGCGGAGTGCACCCCCTCTAGCTGTCCGAAATCGCGAAATGGGAAGTCAGATCCGTAGACACGCTTCTCGGGGATGCTGCCGCGTCGCGTCGGCACCGGCTGAACACTTATCGCTTCCCTATCCTTGCGCGACCACATTCCGAGGGGAGCAGCAGCCATGCTGGTCACGACCTCTCGATGCGCGTCATCTAGACATCCCCCGACATCGATGACCGTGATCTGCTGATCCGGATGCTCGGAGAGGGCGAGGGCGGCGCCCGCTGCGGCGGCTCCCGTACCGACGATCAGGGCGCTGGGCATACGGCCGATCCCTCAAAGCGAGGCGGGTCACGAAGCGGCTTATCGGCTGGGTTGATGAGGCTTGCGCCGACCCTGACGATGAGGAGTGACAAACGCGACCAGCGCACGCGGACAGCTCGGTGGGGGACGAGAGGTAGGGGACTACCAGCTTCTATTGGGGGAAGCGATGGGCTATAAGGTGCGCGTGCCAGCGGGATGCTCCTCGCCGCGGTGGACAGTCTGCGTCGTGGCGCCGTCAATTCTCTCACACGAACCCGACGCCGGAGCCGAAGTTGCCGGGCCCGGGGTCAATCTCGCGTACCGGGTCGGCCCGACCGCGACCAGGGCGACGTCCCGGTGGGCGGCAGCGCCGCCTCCGGCCGGAGCCGGGCCTCGACCTGTCGAGCCGGGACGCAGCCCGAGGCACCGCACCCCTGCCACGGAGCCGACCGCAACGGCGGGGTGACGGGACTCGCTGTCGACGGTCGGCGGCTTGGATGCTCACGCTGCGAGCATGAAGTAGAAACTGAGGCCGAAGGACGCCACCGCGAAGAGCCAAAGCGCGCCCACCCAGAACCGGCCTCGCAACGAAGCAACTAAGCCCAGTATCAAGAGCGGCGCCACTGCCAGCCCGTATCGGCTCACGAGCCCTGGATCCGCGTTGTACGTTAGCCATGAACTGAATCCGAACGCGAAACCGCCGACATAGAGAACCGGGAGGGCCACCAGACCTACCCAATGACTCCATTGCCGTGGTCGAACGAAGAGCCCCGATAGGGCGCCGCCCAGCACAACGAACGTCAGAACCGTGGAGATTGCCACCTGCAGGTTCTGAGACAGGAAACTCTCGGCGGTCGTTCCGGCCGCGCTTGACCGATACGCATCGTACGAGTTGGTGAGTGGTGTGAGAAGCGAGAGCGCCTCATCGCCAAGCTTGCTCACTCCCATGGGCCCGACCCGCTGAACATTCAACGACGCCAAGTCGACTGGGTTGATCAAGGAGCGGGCGCGAAAGGCGACGAGCCACAAGACGATCGCCAGACCGCCTCCGAAAAGAAGTGCGACCGCGCGCCTAATCCAGTACCAGCTAGGTGACCGCCAGCTCGCCAACTCGGACGACTCCTCCAGCGCACGTCGGTCAGAGAACCCAAGGAGGAGAAACAGGACCGCGACCACCGTGACCGCGAAGACGTTGATTTCAGCCATCAGGCAAACTAAGAACCCGACGATGCACAAAGCGGGCACCATCCATCGCGAACGATGCTGCCAGGCCAGGGCGCCCATGAACGTGACGAGCGCGCCGGCGAAGATCGCGCTCGCTTCATCTGACACTATCGATGTCTCATATAGAACGACGGGTGCCGCGGCCAATAAGAGGACGCCGAGACTGACCCTCGAGACAGTCAAGCCCAGGAGCCGGCCGGCTCCCCATAGCAGGAGGAGTCCACACGCGAGCCAGATGATGCCAGCCAACCTTGTGGCGTCTAACTGACTGAGTGATGCGAGATGGGCCGGAACCCAGCGAAGAGCTGCGGTGACCGCATAGTAGAGCGGCGGCTGCTGGGCCTCGTACTGATAGCCCCCGCCGGGGTAGTTGAGCGGGTTCAAAACCGACACGTTGCAGGGCGGCGTTACTAACCCGTGAAGTGCGATGCCAACACATGAGATGGTGCGCAGGGTCGATGGCAGAAGGAAGTCTCCCAGTTTGGGCAGGTGGCCCGACGCTGCCCAGTCCACGTAGTCGTAATGAGCGGCCTCGTCGATCGGTGAGAACATCGGGTTCTCGGCAACGTGCACCACGATCAAAGACGCTGGTGCGATCACGCAGACCACAAGGGCCAGCAGAAGTGACGTCATCTTCGGAAAGGACAACCGCAACAGGGCGCGGGCCCCAGTCGGGGCGGGTTCAGGCAAACCCAGCCCAGACACAATCATGCGCGACTCGTCAGCACTCGAGACGTCCTGCCCGTCCACCTTTATGGTTGGCTGGTCGGACCCGACGGCGCGTCCTCGAGGGTCGCGATGGTCGCCTCCGAGGCCGTCGAAGCCGAGGAGAGGCGCTCGCGCAGGATGGTGCGAAGCACTTGGAAGCCGTCGCGGATCGTGTGCAAATGGCTCGCGCCATGCAACCGCCTCCGCTCGTGGCTGCCCACCTCTTGAACACGAAACGACGACTTGGCCAGCCGCAGATTCATCAGTGTCTCCGCCTCGAAGCCGTCGCGATCGGGGGTAACACAAGGAAGGCACCTGCGCCAGAAGGCATTCATTCCGTAACAGAGGTCGGTGTATCGGACGCGAAAGAGGAGATTCACTAGCGTGACCAACATGGTGTTTCCCCAGCGACGGAACGAGGTGATGTCGTCGCTGCCTCCACCGTGGGCGAATCGCGTACCCTTGGCAAAGTCGACGCCGGACAGGAGCGCCTCTACGAACTTGGGGATCTCCGCTGGGTTGGCCGATCCGTCGGCGTCGAGCATCACAACGATGTCGCCTCGACAGGCCGCGAAACCCGCGGCGAGGGCGTTGCCCTTGCCCCGCCTCTCGTGAGTGAGCACCAGCCCGTCCGGACGGAGGGCGCGAAACACGTCCACGGTCCCGTCGTGCGAGCCTCCATCTACCAGAATCACTTCCCACACGCTGTCTGGGATCTCGGGTAGTACGTGAGTGAGATTCTTCGCTTCGTTGAGCGCGGGAATGACTACCGAAACTCGCGGGCCGACCACGCGCCCGATAGTAGTGACCTCAGGGTCATCCACACCGGAGGGCATGGCCTCCTCCAATCTGCGGGTCGGATCGCGGTCGGGATCCGAATCAGTTCCGGGGGCTTTCACGTGGCTCCGCACCGCCACTCTTTCGACGACCAGTCCTTGAGGCACACTCTCATGTGGAGCCTCGGCGGCAGTGCTCGCCCTTTGCGCCCTGCCGCCGATCATGGGTTGACTGGATCCCCGCGCGGTTGGGTGGCCGATCAGATCCTCGGACCTCCACGCTCGACTCACGGGTTCCACCTGCAGGTCAGCATCGTTAGCTCTGAGCGACAGGCACTCATGCCACTGGCGTCCCTGCCGAAGATGCGCCTCTCTCTTGCCACACCTCTTCCTCAAGTGCCAGTGACCACGAGCCCCGCGTCCAGCGCCGCCTCACGGGCGCGATACGGCGGCTCCCTCCGACCAGCCCCACGATGGATAGAACTGCTTAAGCTTAGCCTAAGAGGATCATCGTGTGCTTCAATCGCGCGTATTCTAGCGCACCGTCACACGAATAGATTGACAGTTAGCCAGAACGGAGAGATGATCGTGGCATGTCGCTCGCCGCGCCTCCGGTGCGGATCACCGGCAGCCAACGTGAGCAGTTGGAGGCGTGGTCGCGGAGCCGGGTCGTTCCCCATCGCCAGGTTCTCCGCGCCCGCATCATCCTGATGGCCGCGGAGGGGGTCGCGAACCAGGCGATCGCCGATCGGCTGGGCACCTCTAAGCCCAGCGTCCTAAAGTGGCGAACCCGTTTCGACGAAGCCGGCATCGACGGCCTCGAGGAGGCCGAGGGCAGGGGCCCCAAGGTCACCTACGGGCGGGACTTCGTGGAGCGGGTGATCGCCACGGCTGTTCGGCCGCCCGACGACGGCAGCACCCACTGGAGTACCCGGAGCCTGGCCCAACAGGTCGGTGCCAGCCACGCCACGGTGCATCGGATCATGCAGGAAGCCGGACTCCAGCCCCATCTCACCCGGATCTTGAAGTACAGCCACGATCCCCTCTTGGAGGAGAAGGTCAAAGACGTCGTGGGCCTGTACATGAACCCGCCGGAGAACGCGATCGTGCTCAGCGGCGATGAGAAGACCCAGATCCAGGCTCTCGACCGCTCCCAGCCGCTGCTGCCGATGAAGCCGCACCAAGTGGAGCGCCACACCCACGACTACGTCCGTCATGGCACCACCACCCTCTTCGCCGCTCTCGACCTCGCCACCGGGACGGTCACCGGCGGCTGTTATGAGAAGCACCGGGCCGAGGAGTTCCTCGACTTCCTGAAGCTGGTGGCCAAGACCTATCCTCGCCGCCCCCTGCACGTGATCGTCGACAACGCCTCCACCCACAAGACCCC
>PLTL01000177.1 GCA_003164475.1 Candidatus Dormiibacterota bacterium
CGGACCCTCGGAGGGGATACGGGGGAGCCGGTCGTCGACGTGGTGCTCTGGGCGGCGGCGCCGGAGGCCCTCCCGCCGAGAGCCGCAGCCTGAGCGTCGGGGGGCATCGGACAGCCTGATCCTGGTGCCGAGGCGCAGCCCCGAGGCGGAGAAGTGGCGCGGCCTCCTCCGGCCGACCTCACCGTGGGCCGGGGTAACGGGGAACGCTCCCGGGCTGGAGCCGGGTCACGGTCACCAGCAGGCTGAGGAAGACGAGGATGTGGACGCCGGTGCACCACTCGCAGATCTCGTGGAGTGGGACCAGCTCGGCCCAGACGAGGTAGAGGACGGAGAGCATGCCCAGGCCGGCCCAGACGGCGTGGCCAGATCGCAGCCATGCCGGCTCGGCGAGGCCACCTCTGGCGCGGCGGACCGCCCAGATTGCCAGCGCCCCGCTGACGATGAACCAGATCATCCCCGGGACGGTCACGGGTATCGAGGTGCCTGGCACCACAGAGTACGAGCTGCTGGTGACCGCCTGGCAGTTGACGAACCCGCCGGTGGTGCAGATGGGCTGGCCACCCGCGTAGTGGACCGTGGTCAGGTAGACGGAGATGCCCAGGCCGATCACCGCGAAGGCGATGAGCGCCCAGGGGCCCATCCCCACCGAGCGCCTCTCCCCGAGCTCAGGATGAGTCAAGCTGGCCCTCCAGGGTGGCGATGGGCGCGGCGCCGCACACCGAGCCCGGCTGGTTGCCGGTCAGTTTGCAGATGCCAGCGGTCAGCCAGTTGGCGTTGCCGATGATCGCCTGCGCCTGGGGACCCTGCGCGTCGCTCAGGCTCTGGGCGATCTGCTGCCACGTCATCCCCTGCAGGATCTGCGGGTCGTACCCAGTGGGAACGCCGTGGGCCACGTAGCTGTTGCCGAGGTCGAGGAAGGGGATCGTTCCGGCGCTCTCGGCGGGCACGTACGGCGGCGCGTCGTATTCGCTGAGCAGCGTGTGCTGTTGGGCGGTCGGGGTCTGCAGCACCTGGTCCTCCCGGGTCCCAGTATCGACATTGGTGAAGCCCAGATAGGGGCTCGAGTAGGTGGCGCGGAAGAAGGAGATCGTGTCCGTGTTGGGGTCGATGTCAGCGCTCGACGACGTGCTGATGTTGAGGCCGCTGAGGGTGCCGAAGCGGCTGAGGGCGACCACCAGGCTCCAGCGCTCGGCGGCGCAAGGTGGGCAATAGTCAGAGCTGATGAACAGCACGTCCGGCTTGCCGGCGGTGGTCAGCGCTGATGGGGTCCCCTGGGTGGGCAGGAGGGGATCGGTGATACCGCCCGCGCCAACCGCCGCCAAGACCTGCGGGCTGACGCCCGTCACCGTGGCCACGAGCGAGCTCGGGGCTGGCTGCTCGCCGTTCCCGGCGGCTGGCGCCGGTGCGCTGCGCCCGAGGAGCACGACGAGAAGGACGACCACCACCACCACGACCACCACGGCCGCTCCCCCGCCCCAGGCCCAGGGCTCCCGCCACCAGGGTCGGGAGGGCCTGCCCCGCTGCGCCCGATGGCGGGGCGGAGGCACCTGCCGCCGCGACGTGGAGGCCGC
Source organism: Candidatus Dormiibacterota bacterium (assembly GCA_003164475.1). The sequence continues at coordinate 1,572 of PLTL01000177.1, forward strand.
CGTCCGAGCCAGCGTGGACGACGCTTGCCGCCGGGGGTGATCGGCGCCCTTCGGTGCCGGCGCGGCACCCTGCGGTAGCGCCGATTTGGAGCCACCCGCCGCTGGCTCGTAACGGCGACGCTTGGAGGGTCGAGCCATCATGGCACCTCAAAAGGCGGAGCACACGAGAAACCACGTCCCTCGTCGCGTGGCCCGCTCAGCACCGTGGCTGCCATTCTCGGCCGATGAAGAAGCCGCCAACCAGCGCCGAAGGTCGGCGGCGTCAGAGGTCATCCAGCCCACCGGTCACGAGAAGGCGAACCTCAGATGTTCTCGATGCTCCAGTCGAATCCGATCCGGGGGTCGTTGTAGGGGATACGGCCCTCGTCGGGGTCGGAGGGGTCGTAGGGCTCGGTGACGTAGTAGTTCAGGATGACGTCCCGAAGGTCGAGGGTCTGGTATCCATGGGCCACATAGGGCGGGATGGCAACCATCCGCGGCGAGTGCTCTCCAAGGATCACTGACTGGATGTTGCCCGCAGTCGCCGAGTCATCGCGGAGGTCCACGAGGACCACCCGCGCATTGCCCTGCACCACATCCCAGTAGTCCCACTGGTGCTTATGCCAGTGGAACGCCTTGATCAGCTCGGGTGGGTTACCGGCGCGCGCGTATGCCAGACTGCGCGACATCTGGGCGAAGGGCTGGGCGGGGAGAAAGGGATTGCCCTCGTCGTCCAGATCACCGCGCTTCAACTGCTCTATGAAGTACCCGCGCTGGTCTGCCCATTTGTGGAAGGTCTTGACCATGACCCCATCGATCCGGCCGATGCGCCCCGATGCGGGGATCCCGCTCATCCTCTGGAGCACCTGCTCGATGGCATCGGTCGTTGGCATCCAGGGCATCACCGAGCCTCCTGCGGCGAGCGCTCACCGTTCTCGGCGCGGATACCTCGGTACTCTCCGTCTCCCCGTCCGGTGCTGACCGTCAGACGCCTCATGCATCGGCCTCCGTCGCAGGCCATGGCTACACCGAGCACGACTGCGCCGCGGCTCATCTGCCGCAGGCCTGCTGCGGTTGCATCAGTGAGGCGGCGCCTGAGCGAACCGCCTCGACCGCCTCTCCGACCTTCGCCAGCTGGTTGTCGAAATAGACGTCGATCCCCGCCGCCTGGAAGCCGGCGAGCGGCCTGCCGCCGATGCCGCCCACAAGCAGGGCCGTGACACCATTCGAAGCCAGGAGTTCGACCAGGCTCAGGCAGCCACCGTTCGTGTGTGGTGGATTCGCGACCACGCGGACATTTCCGGGCCCGCTGTCCCCGATCTCGATCAGGGTGAAGCAGTCGCATTTGCCGAAGTGGCCGGAGCGATCCGCCGTGAGCCCACCCTCGCCATTGGACGGCACCGCCAGTACAAGGGAACGCTTGTTGGTCGTCATCGCACACCTCCGAGTCCATGTCGAATCGCCGACCCCGCCTCCGGATCGGAGCTGAGGCCCATTCCGATACCGATGCCAAAGCCCTGGCCACGGAACGGAAGCTCCGGAGGCTCACCCGCGCGCGCGGCGGCGTGAAGGCACGACCCAGGCCGCCGAGCGCCTACGAGCCACGCCCTCAGCGAGCCGGTCCCATATCTGTCAGACATCCGCCTTCCCCCTCGGATCCGGGCCAGTTTCGAGCACGGCCCCGTTCTCTCCCCTGTTCCATACGCCCGAGCGCTCTGCGGATCGCCGTGCTCACCGAGCGGAACGCGCGTTCACGCCGTGCGAGATCCTCGCCCCAGTGGACCAGCAGTTCCCGCCCGGCGGCGGTCAGCCGGTATTCACGCCGCTGCGGCCCGAACGCCCCCTCCGTCCAGGCTGATACGACGACCCCTTCCAGTTCGAGCTGGCGAAGCAGGCGATACATGCCACCCGGGTCGACGACGACGATCCCCTCCGTCATTTCCTGGACGGCTCGGCGTAGGTCGTAGCCATGTGCCGTCTGCTCGGCGAGGGCCGCTAGGACGGCCGGTTCGAGCAGCGCCCCCCTGCCTCGACCGCGGCCGGAACCTGGGCCGAAGCCTCCACCGCCGCAGCCGGGGCCGCCGCCGCCCCTCTCCTCGCAACGTCCTATCACATCTAGAAGACTAACACCTCTAGCTGTCGCCGACCGGTCGAGCGTTGCTGTGCGCCGGTGGCCTGATCGGCCTCGTTCTGAATGCGTCGGTGGGTGCCTGATGGGCCGATCCACTCGCGGGGTACGTGATCGGGACCACGCGTGATGCCCCTCGTCGGCGTGGTGGTTCAGAGCGCGACGGCCGAGCGGGCCAACGTATAGATGGCGACTGCCACCAGCAGCCCGGCGAACCAGCGTTGAAGGGTTGAGGACCGCACGCGGCTCGCCATATGGTTGCCAGCGACCGCGCCGATCAGGGCCGCCACCGCAAATGGCAGCGCGACGTGCCACTCAACCCCCGTCGTGGCGAGCCGTGAGGCGAGCGCCTCACCGCAGTTGAGGAAGATCACCAGAAGCGATGTGCCGATGGCGACCGACATGTCGAAACGAAGTGCGAGCACGAGGGCCGGAACGATGATGAACCCGCCACCGACCCCGAAAAACCCGGTCATGAACCCGACCGCCGTTCCGGCGGCGACCACCTTGCCCACCGTCGAGACCGGGGAGCCGATGCCGCGGCCGGGTGGCGGCGTACCTGCGGACGCCAAGCCTCCGACGGCCGCCCCCGGGGGAGCGTTGCTGTCAGACGACGCCCCGGACGTGCTGTGGCCAGAGGCGCGTGCGGTCACCCACATGCGCCACGCGACAAGCAGCATCACGCACGCGAACGCGAGGAGAAGGACATCGGGGTTGACCGTCTGGCTCAGATGGGTGCCGAGCACTGATCCCACCACGCCAGCCAGGCCGAACCATAGGCCAGCAGCCACCCGGACACGCCCGGCGCGCCAGTGGCCGACCATACCGCCCAGGGCAGCCACCCCGACCACCACCAGCGAGGACGCGACCGCCTCCTCGGGGCCGAGACCGACGACGTAGACCAGAGTGGGCACGGCCAAGATCGAGCCGCCGCCGCCCAGGGCACCGAGTGCCAGCCCGATGATCAGCCCCAGGGGAAGGGCAAGGAGCAGCCTCACCCCCACACCAGCGGCGCATTGCGGGTCTCCACGGCTAGGCCGACCGCCGCGCACACCCCCGAGCCCCAGTTCCGTTTCACTGCCTCGAATCCGGAAAGGGGACGGCGAGTGGTCGACGGCAGGCCGCCAGGAGATGACCACCCTGCCACTCGCCCCAATCTTTCACTGAGGTAGGTGGTTGCCGGGGGCGGGAACGAGAAAGTGCCCCACCTG
>PLTL01000341.1 GCA_003164475.1 Candidatus Dormiibacterota bacterium
TCGGCGCCGATGGTGGGAGCGTTGACGTAGATGATCCCGGCGTCGAGGCGGTCCACCGCCCGCAGAGCCCGGTCGATGTCGCGGGTGTAGACGGAGAGCGAGAGCCCGTAGTGGGTACCGTTGGCGATCCCGATCGCCTCGTCGAGGTCGGCGGCNNAAGATCTCCTCCTGGGCGATCCGCATTCCGGAGGTCACCTCGGCAAAGACCGTGGGCTGGTAGAAACTGCCCTCTGAGAGCTTCCCCTCGGTGGCGATCTGCCCCCCGATCAGGAGCTCGGCGGACGCCTGCCGCCCCACCTCGGTGTACCCGTGGATCCGCCGCAGCTGGGTCGGGTTGATAACCGGGCCGACATCGGTCTCGGGCTCGAGCCCGTCGCCCAGTCGGAGATTGGAGACCCTCGCCACCAACTGCTCGGTGAAGGCCGCCAGCACCTTCCGGTCCACGATCAGGCGGGAGGTGGCGGTGCAGCGCTGCCCGGCAGTGCCGAAGGCGCCCCAGAGGGCTCCCTCCACCGCCAGCTCGAGGTCAGCGTCGTCGCAGACCACCATGGCGTTCTTGCCACCCAGCTCCAGAGAGACCCGCTTACCCAGACGGCCGCAGGTGGCGGCCAGCTGCTGCCCCACCCCGACAGAGCCGGTGAACGAGATGGCCCCAACCTCGGGGTGCTCCACCAGGGCGTTTCCGACCTCCTCGCCAAACCCGGTGACCAGCCCCAGCACACCCTTGGGCACCCCGGCCTCGACCAGTATCTCGGCCAGCTTTACCCCCAGCAGGGGGGCGTCAGCGGCGGGCTTGAACACCACGGCATTGCCCGCCAGAAGCGCCGGCATCAACTTCCAGCTGGGGATCGCCACCGGGAAGTTCCAGGGCGTGATGCAGCCCACCACCCCGATCGGCACTCGCTCGGTGAAGGCGCGCTTGTTGCGCAGCTCGCTGGGGACCACTTCCCCGATGGGGTTGCGGCCCTGCCCGGCCATGTACTTGGCCATGTCGATGCCCTCTTGGACATCGCCCCTCGCCTCGGTCAGGACCTTGCCCATGTCGCGGGTCATCGCCTGGGCCAGATCCTCCTTGCGCTGCTCGAGCAGCTGCCCGGCCCGGGCCAGGATCTCGGCGCGGTGGGGCATCGGCGAGCGGGCCCAGCCGGGCTGAGCCGCCTTCGCCGCCGCCACCGCCACCTCGACGTCCCTGGCTGTCGCCCTGGCGAAGTGGCCCACCACCTCCTGGCGGTGGGCCGGATTGACCGAGTCGAAGGTCTGCTCAGAGTGGGCATCCCGCCACTCCCCATCGATCAGGTTGCCGTAGGTGGGGGCCTCGACCGACTCCACTGAGCTCACCTCGCCCTCCTTGTCTCCAGCACCGCTGCCTCAAGGATCTCCAGACCCTGGGCCAGCTCGGAGTCGCTGACCGTCAGCGGCGGCAGCAGCCTGATCACATTGTCGTCAATGCCGCAGGAGAGCACGACCAGCCCCTGCTCGAGAGCCTTGGCCTTGATCCGGCTGACCCGGTCGCCGTCCGGCCCGCCCTCACCGTCCATGAACTCCAACCCGATCATCGCCCCCCGGCCCCGCAGGTCAGAGGGACCGTGGCCCGACTCCTGCCAGCGGCTCACCTCAGCCTTCACGACCTCGCCGATCTGCTCGGCTCGGGCCAGCAGGCCCTCCCGCTCGATCACCTCCAGGGTCGCCGTGACCGCCGCACAGGAGATCGGGTTGCCTCCGAAGGTGCTGCCGTGGCTGCCCGGCTCCCAGCGGTCCATCAGCTGGTGGCTGGCAACGATCGCCGCCACCGGCAGGCCACTGCCCAGTGCCTTGGCCAGGGTGACGATGTCGGGCACCACCTGCTCGTGATCGACCGCCAGCCAGCGGCCGGTGCGACCGACCCCGGTCTGGATCTCATCGCAGATGAGCAGGATGCCGTGCCGGTCACAGATCCGCCGCAGGTTGGCCAGGAAGCCTGGGGGGGGGACCACGTAGCCGCCCTCCCCCTGGATCGGTTCCACCAGGATGGCCGCCACCTCGCTGGCCGGCGCCACCTGGTGGAAGAGCCTCTCCAGCTCCACCCCCGCCGCGATCGGGCAGGGTTCACCGGGGGCGTGATCGCAGACCCGGAAGCAGTAGGGGTAGGGAGTGATCTGGATCCCGGGCAGCAGCGGGCCGTAGCCCTGCCGGTAATGGCCCTTGCTGCTGGTGACGCTGAGTGCCCCGAAGGTCCGTCCGTGGAAGGCGCCCCGGAAGGCGATGATGTTCTGCCGGCCGGTCGAGCGCCGGGCCAGCTTGAGGGCCCCGTCCACCACCTCGGCCCCGGAGTTGGCGAAGAAGACCACGTCCAGCGGCTCTGGGCAGATCGCAGCCACTCGCTCGGCGGCCTCGGTCATCGCCGCGTTCTGGGTGACCACGCTGGTGTGCCAGACCCGGTCGACCTGACGGTGGACCGCCTCGCTGACCGCGGGGTGGCGGTGGCCCAGGCTGGTCACCGCGATGCCGCAGGCGAAGTCGAGGTAGCCGCGGCCGTCGACATCGATCAGGTAGGAGCCCTCGGCATCACTGATGACCAGGTCGGTGTAGCGGGACCACACCGAGGCCACAGATCGGCGGTCGCGGGCGCGCCACTCGTCGGAACGGTTGGAACCGGTGGTCGGGGGTGTCAGGTCGGAGGGAGAAACCGTGGTGGTCATGGCAAACCTCCTCTGGTGTTGGCGCATAGCGCGGGGCTGCGGGATGGGGCCGAAGGCGCGGGCCTCGCCCCAACCGATCCGGCCTAGCTGGGCCGGTCGCCAGGCGCAGGCGGCGGCAGGCCGCTGGCGTCCCACCAGGATCCGAGGGTGGCTGTCTCCATGCCCTTAGCACGGTACAACCTCGGACGGCCCGGGGGCGCGCCCGGCTCAGAGCGGAGCGGCCACCGCCAGCATCACGCCGGCCAGGACCACGAACACGGCGAAGCCACTGATCGAGCGGCTGCTCCTCTGGCTGACCACCCCGGCCAGGCCGTACCAGCCCAGCAGGAGCGCCACCGGCAGAAGCGGGATCGGCACCCGCAGCAGCGCAGAGAACCCCGCGGCGACCCCCATCAGGACTGCCACCAGAGCGGCCCGCGGCCAGGCACCTCGCCAGCTCCGCCGGGCCAGGCTCACCAGCCTCCCCGTCGGCACCGCCACCGCTGCCGCCACCGCCAGCCCCCTCACCGGGGCGGTGACGGAAGGGCTCATGGCCAGGATGAAGAGCGGCAGCGGCACCGAGATGGCCAGCAGGGCCAGCACGGTGGCGCCGACCCTAAAGCTGGTGCCCAACTCCTCCGCCACCTCGAGCCAGGGACAGAGACTGAACAGGAGCAGCACCCACAGCGGCAGCAGCACCAGCCCGGGGAGCCCCGGCTGCTCCGCCAGAGCCACACAGGCGGAGACGAACCCGGCCAGGGGCAGGAGCGCCGGGCCCATGCCACTGAACCAGCCCAGCCGCGCCCAGGGCAGTCTCGGCCAGCGCGGCAGGCCGGAGCGCAGGGCGACCAGGTAGCAGGTGGCGCTGCCGGCATCGAGCGCGATCGCCGCTGGCAGCGGTACCACTCCGATCCCTGAGAGCGCACTGATCGCGGCCGCCACCACAGCGAAGGGGACGATCCGGGGTGGTGAGAGGTGGAAGTCGGCTCCGCCCTCGCCCGGCGAGACCCCCAGCCCGGCTCCGGCGTCCTCGCGTAGGGCCGCGGCCCCCCGGGGGCGCCAGCTCACGGCCGCATACCCATCCCCCAGTTATCCAAGGGGAGCTGTGGACACTGGGGGAAACTCTGATCTCGGAGCCGGCTTCCCCTGAGGCCCCGACCTTCCCCCGAGCTCCCCACCGCGGCCCCCTTGGACTCAGTCTCCCGGCGACACCACCCGGCCATAGCGGTCCTCCAGCCGGACCACATCATCCAGGTCGGGAGTCGAGACCTCGCAGAGATCAGCGTCGCGGAGGGCCCGCATCCGGTGCCGGCATCCGGCCCTGATGCGCTGGCACTGACCCGGTCCCAGCCGGTGGGTCTGGAGCTGGCCGAGCTCGTCGTCCAACTCCAGGTCGATCTCACCATGGACCACGTAGATGGTCTCGTCCTTGCGCCGGTGGTACTGGAAGCTGAGCTCGTGGCCGGCGTCGATGTGGAGGATCTTGCCCGCGTACCGCTCTCCGACCGCGAACCAGACCTCATAGCCCCAGGGCTTCTCCACCCGACGCTGGGGCCGGTGGTCGCAGCTGGCGCCAGGCACCGATCCCACCCTAGTCCCCGATCACCCCCAGCTCGGCCTCGAAGTCGTCGAGAAGGCTCTGGACCCGCGCGGGATCGGTGGACTCGCAGTAGACGCGCATCAACGGTTCGGTCCCCGACATCCGCACCAGCACCCAGGAGTCGTCCCCCAGCCAGAACTTGTAGCCGTCGTCGCTCCTGGTGGCAGTGACCCGCTCTGTCCCCACCTTCTCCAGGGCGCCCACCCTCATGCGATGGGTGAGCCGCTCCCGAGCCTCGGGGTAGCTCTCCCGGGTGAAGCGGTGATCCCGACGGGCGTAGGCGTGGGGTCCGACCAGCTCGGCCACCCGCTGGCGGATCTGGCTCAGTGGCTGGCCGCAGGTCACGATCATCTCGGCGAAGTAGAGGCCGCTGAGGATGCCGTCCCGCTCGGGGATGTGGCCGCGGTAGCCGAACCCACCCGACTCCTCGGCGGCAAAGAGTGCGTCGACCTCAAGCATCCGGGTGCCCAGGTACTTGAAGCCCACCTTGAGCTCCTCCACCGGGCACGAGTAGCGCTGGCCCAGGAGGTCGAGGCGCCGGCTCATGGTCAGCGAGCGCAGCACCGGACCCCGCAGCTTGCGGTTCTCCAAGAGGTGCCAGAGCAGGAGCGTGGCCACCTCGAGCTGGTCGATGAACTCGCCTCGCTCGTCGAAGATCCCCACCCGGTCGGCGTCCCCGTCGTTGCAGATACCGAGGTCGAAGCCGCCTCCCCGGATCCGCTCCTCCGCCTCCGCCACGTTGGGGGGAATCGGCTCCGGATGGAGGCCTCCGAAGTTGGGGTTGCGCTCCGAGTGGAGCTGGGTGACGGTGGTCCTACCTCCCCCGACCAGGTCCGTGATGTAGCCGGCGCCGGAGCCGTACATGGGCTCGTGGAGGATGTTCAGCCCGGCCCGCCGGATCTCCTCCACCTCCACCATCCGGGCGATCTGGGTTCGGTACGGGGGCCGGGGGTCGACCAGCTCCACCAGGCCCTGGGAGATCGCCTCCTCGATGGGCATGGAACGGACCAGGTCCTTCTCCAACACCAGCGCGAGCTCCTGCTCCAGCCGGGAGACGACCTCGGGGGGCGCGGAGCCACCGTGCTCGGACTTGCACTTCAGCCCGTTGAACTCCGGCGGGTTGTGACTGGCCGTGACCACCACGCCTCCCAGAGCGCCGGTGGCCACCACCAGCCAGGCCGAGACCTGGGTGGGACTGGGGCGGTCGCTGAGGAGCACCTGCCGAGAGTTGGCCGCCAGGACCCTGGCGACCTCACGGGCGAAGAGCTCCGCCGAGAACCGGGTGTCGTGACCCACGACCACCCTGCCCTCCGCGGGCTCGGAGGCGAGGTACTGAGCGACGGCCTGGGTGACCGCCCGGACGTTGGCGTAGGTGAAGTCGTCGGCTACCACCGCCCGCCAGCCATCGGTGCCGAAGCTGATCTTGGGTGCTGTCAACTCTGATCTCCTTGCGGCTGCCCCGAAGGCGGCGGGGCAGAGCCATTGTAGGGTTGTCCCCAACCCTGGCCGCGGCGTTTCTAGAGCAGCTCCGAGCGGTTCCGCAGGCGCAGCTCGGCGACTACGTTGGCCACCTCCTGGACCCTGGCCAGGGGACAGATCAGGAGCGCGTCCGGGGTGTCGACCACCGCCAGCTCCTCGCCGCCGATCACCACCACCAGGCGTCGCCCCGCGGCATCCACGTAGCTCCCCTGGCACTCCAGGACCATGGCGTCGCCGATGGTGACGTTGCCCCGCTCGTCCGCATTGCCAGCCTCCAGCGCCGCTCGGTAGAGGTCGAGGAAGGAGCCCTGGTCACTCCAGCGCATCCCGGCGGGCAGCACCGCCAGCCGGGAGCTGCGCTCCAGGACCAGCCGCTCCACCACCCCAGTCGGGACCTCGGCCCAGCTTCTGGCGAAGGCCCCGGGCCCACCGGCCAGCGTGCCGACCGCCTCCCGCACCCCGCCCACCACCTCCGGGGCGTAGGTTTCCATCTCCTGGAGGAATAGCTCAGCCGACCAGGAAAAGAGCCCTGTGTTCCAGAAGAAACGCCCGCTCTCCACCATCTCCTGGGCCTGTCCCGGCCCCGGCTTCTCGACGAACCCCAGACCGTGACGGAGCGGCAGGGCTCGGCCCAGGCCGGACGGCCTCGGCAACTCCTCCCCGGACTCCACATAGCCGAACCCCGGGGATCCCCAGGTGGGCCGAATGCCGATCGAGATCAGGGTGGGCGTCCGGGCGGCCCAGCGGGCCGCCGAGATCAGGGCCAGGGCGGTGGCGTCCTGGTCGGGCATGTAGTGGTCGGCGTGGAGCGAGACCAGCACCGCCCCAGCCCGCAGCTCCAAGGCCCTGAGGGCGGCCCAGGTGAGCGCCGGCCCGGTCCCGCGGGGTTCCGGCTCCAGGAGCAGTTGCTCCGGCTCCAGCTCGGGCAGCTCAGCCCGCACCTGCCGCGCCTGCTGGGCCGCCGTGGCCACCAGCAGCGAGCCACCCAGCCGGCTGGCCCGCTCGAAGGCGTGCCGAAGCAAAGAGCGTCCGTCCGGCGCCAGCGGGAGCAGGTGCTTGGGCAGCTGGGCCCGCGAGCGGGGCCAGAGACGGGTCCCCGACCCCCCCGCCAGCACCACCGTGACCAGCTCCGGGGGAGCCGAGGGAATCCCTGCACCGGCGGCGTTCGGCGAGGTCAGCTGCTGGCTCCAACACCGGCGGCCGGCCCCGTCGCCAGCCCGGCGTCCCGGGCCAGGTCGTCCCGGTAGGGGGTGCGCTCCCAGGGCAGGTCAAGATCGGATCGGCCGAAGTGACCGTAGGCGGCAACCTGGCGGTAGATGGGGCTGCGCAGGTTGAGCTCCTTGATGATCCCCGCCGGCGAGAGGTCGAAGTACTCGTCGACCAGGGCCTCTATCTGGTTCTTGGGGATCACCTCGGTGCCGAAGGTCTCCACCCCCACCGACACCGGCCGGGCCACCCCGATCGCGTAGGCGAGCTGGACCTCGGCCCGGCGAGCTATCCCGGATGCCACCAGGTGCTTGGCCACATAGCGGGCCCCGTAGGCCCCGGAGCGGTCCACCTTGGTCGGATCCTTCCCCGAGAAGGCGCCCCCGCCGTGGCGACCCACGCCACCGTAGGAGTCCACGATGATCTTGCGGCCGGTCAGCCCAGCGTCCCCCTGGGGGCCCCCAATCACGAAGCGCCCGGTGGGATTGACCAGCACCCGGGTCCGGTCGTCAAAGAGGCTTGCGGGCAGGGCGGGGATGATGACATGCTCCCGGACGCCGGCCTCGATCTCGTCCGGCGAGACGTCCTCGGAGTGCTGGGCGCTCACCAGCACGGTGTCGATGTGCACCGGTGCCCCGGCCTCGTCGTACTCCACGGTGACCTGGCTCTTNNGTTCGAGGAACGGCGCGGCGCCCGAGTGGCGATCATCGGCCAGTTGATGCAGGATCTTGTGACTGTAATCGAGCGTCGCCGGCATCAGGTCGGGGGTCTCGTCGCAGGCAAAGCCGAACATCATCCCCTGATCACCAGCCCCGCCGGTATCGACCCCCCGGGCGATGTCGGGGGACTGGCCCTCGATGCAGACCATCACCCCGCAGGTCTCGTAGTCGAACCCGTACTTGGCCCGCACATATCCGATGTCGTGGATGGTCTGGCGCACCACCTTGGGCATGTCGACGTAGCAGTCGGTGGTGATCTCTCCCAGGAGGATCGCGGTGCCGGTGGTCAGGGCTGTCTCGCAGGCCACCCGAGCCAGCGGGTCCTGGGCCAGGATCGCATCCAGGATGGCGTCGGAGATCTGGTCGGCNNTCGGTCACCGACTCCGAGGTGAAGATTCTGCGGCTGGTCCGGTGGGTCACAGTCGGTACCTCCAACCCTCACCGGAAGCCACCCGCTTGCGGCCACGGGCCTTCTCCTGTCCGAGAGTTGGACCAATACTAGCCTTGGCGCAGACCGGCGCTGGCACCTGGCCAGGAGCCGACCCGGACCCGTGGGCGCGATCCGCGGCCCCACACGGTCCTGACCGGGCGGGGCCGGCTCAGTCGGTTCCCTGGTCCCAGGACTCCAGGTAGAGCAGCTGTTCCTCGGTGAGCACGTCGATCTCCACCTGGAGCGACGCCAGCTTGAGCCGGGCAACCTCCGCGTCGATCTCCGCCGGTACCTCGTGCACTCCGGGGGAGAGCTCCTTGGCATTGGCCACCAGGTAGGCCGCCGCCAGCGCCTGGTTGGCGAAGGACATGTNNTGTCCATCACCGAGGCGGGATGGCCCTCGGCTGCGGCCAGGTTGAGCAACCTTCCCTCAGCCAGCAGGTAGACCTTGCGACCGTTGACGAGGGTGTGCTCCGCCACCTGGGGCCGAACCTCGCTGACCCTGGTGGTGAGACTGTCCAGGGCCGCCAGGTTGATCTCGGAGTTGAAATGACCGCTGTTGGCCACGACGCATCCGTCCTTGAGTCGCTCGAGATGGCGGCGGTCGACCACGTTGCAATCGCCGGTGACGGTGATGACCACGTCGGCCTGGGGCGCCGCCTGTTCCAGGGTCATAACCCGGTAGCCCTCCATCACCGCCTCCAGGGCTCGCACCGGCTCGACCTCGGTGACGATCACCTGAGCCCCCATCCCCCTGGCCCTGGCGGCCAGGCCACGACCGCACCAGCCGAAGCCGCAGACCACCAGGGTGCGGCCGGCCAGCAGCAGGTTGGTGGCCCGGATCAGCCCGTCGAGGGTCGACTGACCGGTGCCGTAGCGGTTGTCGAAGANNCGGCCAGCAGGATGTCCGTGGCGCGAATGATGCCGTCCACGGTGGACTGGCCGGTGCCGTAGCGGTTGTCGAAGAGGTGCTTGGTCTGGGCGTCGTTGACCGCGATCACCGGGAATCGGAGCACCCCGGCCTTGGCCATGGCCCGGAGCCGGATCACCCCGGTGGTGGTCTCCTCAAGGCTGCCCATGACCCCGGCGGTCTCCTCGGCGGGCCGGCGATGGAGCAGGCTCACCAGGTCGGCGCCGTCGTCCATGGTGATCTGGGGCCGAGTGGCGAGCACCGACTCGATGTGAGAGTAGTAGACGCCATGGTCCTCACCCCTGCGGGCGAAGACCGAGATCCCCTGGCCGACCAGGCTGGCCGCCACCGCGTCCTGGGTGGAGAGCGGGTTGCTGGCGCACAGGGCCACCTCGGCTCCGCCTGCGGCGAGCGTCAGGACCAGGTTGGCGGACTCGGAGGTCACGTGGAGACAGGCTCCGATTCGCAGGTCCTGGAACGGCCGAAGCGTCTGGAACCGCGATCGGATCTGGTCCAGGACCGGCATGTCCCGGGCCGCCCAGGCCACCCGCTGGTCCCCCTGGGCGGCCAGCTTCAGGTCGACGATGTCATAGGCGGCCGCTGTCACCGGCCCCCTCGGTCGCCCGCCTCTTCCCTCACAGCGCCAGCAGGGTCTCGACCCGATGGCCGGCAAGACGCTGTCTGCCCCCCAGCGCCAGAAGCTCGATGACGAAGCCGAAGCCGACCGCGACCCCACCCAGCCTGGAGATCAGGTCCAGGGTTGCCAGTGCGGTGCCCCCCGTGGCCAGCAGGTCATCCACCACCAGCACTCGGGCGCCGGGACTGATGGCGTCCCTGTGCATCTCCAGCACCGCCTCGCCGTACTCCAACTTGTAGCTGGAACTGAGCGCGGGCGCCGGCAGCCGGCCGGCTTTGCGCACCGGCACCACTCCCACACCGAGCTGGAATGCGACCACCGAGCCGAAGGTGAAGCCCCTGGACTCGATGCTGGCCACGACCCCGACGTGCTCCGGTCGGAAGAGATCGGTGAGCCTGGTGCAGGCGCTCTGGAAGGCGACGCCATCGGCCAGCAGGGGGGTGATGTCCCGGAAGAGGATCCCTGGCTTGGGGAAGTCGGGGATGTCACGGATGTAGGCGCGCAGATCTACCTCGGGGGAAGACAGGGCCTCGGCCACCTGGGCATCCTACTACAAGTCTCCCAGCCGTCCGCCCCCTGGGCAAAGGGGGCCGCGGTGCGATGAAGCCCCGCTCCCGGGCATGCCGGACACCCACCGCGGCGTCAACCGGTTGCCGGCCCAGAGAGGTCGGGACGCCCCACCCTCGGGAGGGCAGGTCCACCAGCCCCGACTCGACGTCCCGGAGCAGGATCCCCCGCTCCGAAACCAAGTTCGTCTCACGCTCCAGCCTCCGGCCGCCCCCAGCATCGCCGACACCGCAGCCCCAGAAGGCGGTCAGGCGAAGGCGGGCAGAACCTCGGCGGCCAGCAGCGCCAGCTGATCCAGATCGTGGAGGTCCAGGAACTGCAGGTAGACCCGGCTGCAACCCAGAGCGACGTAGGCGGCAATCCGCTCCCGCACCCGCCCGGGGCTGCCTGCCGCACCGAGCACGGCCAGCTGGTCCAGATCCTGGTCGATGACCGCGGCCCGGCGGCTCAGCTCGGCCTGGTCCCGTCCGCAGCAGACGCAGAGCACCACCGAGAGCCGGAGATGCTCAGGGTCGCGGCCCTGGGCACGGCAGGCCCGCCGCGCCCCCGCGAACAGGGCCTCGGCGTCCTCCAGGGACACGAACGGGACGTTGAACTCGGCGGCGAAGCGCGCCGCCAGCTCCGGGGTGCGCCGGGCCCCGGTGCCTCCGATCAGGATCGGCGGACCTCCCGGCTGCCAGGGCCGAGGCAGGGCCGGCCCCTCGCCCAGCTGGTAATGCCGGCCCTGGTACGAGTAGGTGCCCCCGCTCTCAGTTGACCAAAGCCCGGTGATGATCTCCAGCTGCTCCTCGAGCCGTTGGAACCGCTCCCCCGCGGCCGGGAAGGGTATGCCGTAGGCGCGGTGCTCGGCGGTGTACCAGCCGGCCCCAATCCCCAGGTCCACCCTGCCGTGGCTCATCTGGTCGACCTGAGCCACCTGGATCGCCAGGGGACCGGGGAGGCGGAAGGTGGCCGAGGTCATGAGGGTGCCGAGCCGCACCCGGTGCGTCTCGCGGGCCAGGGCGGCCAGGGTCACCCAGGCGTCGGTGGGCCCGGGCAGTCCGGGCGGACGGTCGATGGCCAGGTAGTGGTCGGAACGGAAGAAGCCGGCAAACCCCAGCGCCTCGGTGGCGCGCGCCACTGAAGCCAGCTCCTCGTAGGAGGCACCTTCCTGGGGCTCGGTGAAGATGTGCAGCTCGGGCATGCGCAGCCTCAGGCTACAGCAGACGCGCGCCCGGGAGGGCTAGCGGGCGGCCGCCGCCCCTCCCCGCAGCAGTGCCCCCCAGGGGGTGGGGGCCGCCCAGCGGGAGAGCTCAACTGCATCCACCCGGCGCCCCTCCATGATGGCCCGGCGCTCCGCTCGCGATTGGGGCAGCCGGCGGATGGCGTCCGCCGCCCCGGCGGCGGCGGACGGGTGGCGCACGGCCGCCCGGCCCGCGCGCATGGCGAAGAGAGAGAGTGCGGCAGCCAGCCCTCCGCCCCGGCACCATTCCGGGGGGGCGTTGCGAACCCACACCGTGAGCCGGTTCGCCACCACGTGGCGCTCGATCAAGCTGGTGGCGTGGAGCCCGGTGCCCCCCCGGCGATGGACGGCGGTGGCGCCCGGCTCGTACCAGGCGCGCCAACCCCGCCAGCGGGCCCGCCAGTCCAGGTCGACGTCCTCGAGGTAGGCGAAGAGATCCTCGCAGAGCACCTGACCGTCGAGGGCGATGTCATCCAGCATCTGCCGCCGGTAGAGCGCCGCCGCGGCCGAGACCCCGAAGACCTCCTCGGCCTCCCGGCGCCGGCCGTCGTCGGGGGCTCCCTGGTCCCGGTTGCGGACCCAGCCGCTGCGGTAGAGGAGGTGCCCGGTGGAGTCGAGCCGCAAGGGGCCGCGCAGCCTTCCCCCCACGGCCCCGATCTTGGGGTCGGTCTCCGCCCGGGCCACCGCAGCCTCGATGAATGGGGGGTCGAGTACCACGTCGAGGTTGCAGAGCAGAACGTAGGCGGCGGTGGTGGCCCCAAGCCCCTGGTTGACCGCGGCGGCAAAGCCCAGGTTGGAGCAATTCTCCAGGAGCCGGACCTCAGGCTGGACCGAGAACCACTCCCGGGAGCCGTCCTCGGAGTGGTTGTCCACCACCACGATCTCGGTCGGGTTCAGGGTCTGGCCTCGGAGAGAGGCCATCAGGCCCTCGCAGTCCCGGCGCCCGTTCCAGTTCACCGCCACCACCGCCACCTCGACGCGGGCGGGGCCAGCAGCACTGCTCATGGGCTCACCTCGGGGTTGCGCCGCAGCGCGTTGAGCACCAGCAGCCAGCTGAGCCGGGCCAGGATCCCGGCGGCGACCAGGGGCGACCAGAGGGCGTTCCTCCCCCGGAGGTAGTGGAGCCGGTAGAAACGCCACATCGAGCGGTGGAAGGCGACCAGCATGGGGAGCGCATTCTGCTGCGAGCTCTGACCCTTGCGGTGGACTACCCGAGCCCCCGGCTCGTACCAGACCTTGAGCCCGAGCTCGTGGATCCGCCAGCAGAGGTCGAGGTCCTCTCCGAACATGAAGAAGCCTTCGTCGAACCCGCCCAGCTGGTCCCAGACCTCCCGCCGGATCAGCAGGCAGGCGCCACTGCCGCTGTCGACCTCGGTGGGCCGGTCCACCGGCAGGTGGGTCAGGTTGTAGGCGCCGAAACGGGGGCTGCCCGGCCGGAGCCGGCTGAGGCCGGCCAGCCGCCAGAGCGCGATCACCGGACTGGGAAAGGTGCGGCGGCAGGCGGCGTCGAGGCTCCCGTCGGGGCGGTCGATCCGGGGAGAGACCGCGCCCCGCGCGGGGTCCTGGGCCAGGGCGGAGAGCATCACCCTCAAGGCATCACCGACCAGGACCGCGTCCGGGTTGAGGAGCAGCAGGGCATCTCCCGGAAGACCCCGTGCGGCCAGGTTGTTGGCCCTGGCGAAGCCCAGGTTGCGCTCCAGCCGGAGCAGCCGCAGCGAGGGGTACCGGGCCTGGACCAGGTCGGCGGTGCCGTCGCCGGAGCCGTTGTCGACCACCGTCAGCTGGCCCACCTCGAGCCCCGAGTCGAGACAGGATCGAAGCGCCTCCCCGACCTCGCGCCGCGAGCGGTAGGTGCAGATGACCGCGGCCACCTGGGAGAGCTCTTCGGAACCGCCCATCCACTACCCCTGCAGGTCGGCGAAGAACTCGGCCAGAGCGCCCTGGCGCTCCGAGGAGACGTACCCCAGGAGACCCTGCTCCCAGGCCGGCAGCGGCGCCATCCCCAACTGACGCCAGCGGCCGTTGCTGAGCACCGAGTAGCGGGGTCGGGGAGCGGCAGCTCCCCACTCGTCGCTGGTGACCGGCTCCAGGGTCGCCGGGATCCCCACGTCCTGGAGGATCGCCTTGGCGAAGTGGAACCAGGTGGTGGAGCCCGAGCCGGTCAGGTGGTAGAGGCCGAAGCGCTCTCCCTCGATAAGCCGAATCAGCGCGGGGGCCAGATCTCCGGTCCAGGTCGGGCTGCCCAGCTGGTCCGCCACCACCCGCAACCGGCGACCCGCCGCGGCTGCCCGGCAGATCGAGAGCGGGAAGTTGGGTCCCTGGCTGCCGTAGAGCCAGGCGGTGCGCACCAGGAAGAGCGCGCAGCCGGATCGAAGGCACTCCAGCTCCCCGGCGCGCTTGCTCTCTGCGTACACCCCCCGAGGGGCCGGCTCCTCATCCTCTGTCCACGGGCGCGGCGGCTCGGAGGGCTCCTGGCTGAAGACGAAGTCGGTGCTGAGATGGCAGAGGGCGGCCCCGGAGCCGGCGCAGGCCCGGGCCAGGTTGGCGGGCCCGTCCCGATTGACGGCGAAGGCCTGCTCGGGGTGGAGCTCGGCCGCGTCCACCTGGGTGTAGGCGGCGCAGTTGACCACCCGGTCGAACCTCCCCGGGCCTATCAGCGCCCCGACCTCTGCGGAGTCGGTGATGTCGATCTCCGGCAGGTCCAGGCCGGTGACCTGATGGCCGGCCGACCGGAGCAGCGGAACCAGCTCTCGGCCGAGTTGACCGCGCTCGCCCAGGACCAGGACCCTCAACCGCTGCCCGCCGTCAGGACGCCGGTGCCGAACCAGCCGCCGGGTGGTAGTTGCGGCGGTAGAAGTCGAGGAACTCTCCCGACTTGATCGGCGCCCACCAGTCCCGCCGGGCCTGGTACCAGCTGACCGTCTCCGCCATGCCGGGCTCGAAGTCGACCATCGGTTCCCAGCCCAGCCGCCTGGCCCTGCCGCTGTCCAGCGCGTAGCGACGATCGTGCCCGGGCCGATCGAGCACGTGCTGGATCAAGCCCTGGTCCGCCGCGGTCAGACGGAGCACGGTCCTGGCGACCGTAACCCCGTCGATGGGCTGGTCGCCCCGACCCAGGTTGTAGGCCTGGCCGGGCTCGCCGTGAGCCAGCACGGCCGCGATGCCCAGGGCATGGTCGTCGACGTAGAGGTAGTCGCGAACGGCGCTGCCATCGCCGTAGACCGGGAGCGGCAGCCCGTCCAGGGCCTGGGTGATGAAGAGAGGCACGATCTTCTCGGGATACTGGTAGGGGCCGTAGGTGTTGGAGCCGCGGGTCACCAGCACCGGCAGACCGTAGGTGGCGTGGTAGGCGAAGCAGAGCATCTCCGCGCCCGCCTTGCTCGCCGAGTAGGGGGAGCGCGGCCGGATGGGGTCGGTCTCCCGCGAGCGGGCGGGGGCGGGCACGTCCCCGTAGACCTCATCGGTTGAGACCTGGAGGAAGCGGGGGTGGCCCGCCGCCCGCGCTGCCTCGAGCAGCTGGTGGGTGCCCAGGACATCGGTGCGGATGAAGGCCTCGGGGTCGAGGATGGAGCGGTCCACATGGGTCTCGGCGGCGAAGTTGACGATGCAGTCCACCTCCCCGGCTAGCCCACCCACCAAGGGGCCGTCGCAGATGTCGCCCTGGACGAAGCGGAATCCCGGCCGGGATTCCACCGGCCGCAGGTTGGCGAGGTTGCCGGCGTAGGTGAGCTTGTCCAGGACCGTGACCGCGAACCGGCTGCCCTGGCCCAGCAGGAGCCTGACGAAGGCGGAGCCGATGAAACCGGCGCCGCCGGCCACCAGCAGCCGCCGGGGGATCCCCCGTCGCAGCGCCGGCGAGAGGGCTGGCTCAGGCACTCAGATGTTCTCGATCGTCCAGTCGAAGCCGATCCTGGGATCGTCCCAGGGAATCCGGCCCTCGTCCGGCTGGTCGGGGTCATAGGGCTCGGTCACGTAGTAGCAGAGCAGGACGTCATGGAGGTCGAGAGCCTGGTAGCCGTGGCCGACCAGGGGCGGGATCGCGATCATCTTGGGCGAGTTCTGGCCCGCGATCACCACCTGGACCCGGCCCGCCGTGGGCGAGCCGGCCCGCAGGTCGACCAGGACCACCCGGGCGTTCCCCTCCACGATGTCCCAGTAGTCCCACTGGCGCTTGTGCCAGTGGAACGCCTTGATCAGCTCGGGAGGGTTGCCCCCCCTGGCGTAGGCCAGCGATCGAGACATCTGGGCGAAGCTCTGCGCCGGGGCGAAGGGATGGCCCTCGTCGTCCACGTCGCCCCTCTTCAACTGCTCCAGGAAGTAGCCGCGCTGGTCGGCGTGGACCCGGAACGACTTGACCATCACCCCCTCGATTCGGCCCAGCCGCTGGGCCGCCGTCACCCCGCGCATCGCCTCCAGTACCGACTCCATCTCCGGGGTCGTCCCCTGCCAGGCCATCAGTTCGCCCTCCTCACTCGGCTCACGCCAGACTGACCTTGGAGTGGTCGCCCAGCATCAACTTGTGCGCCAGCGGCCGGGTTTGGCTCTTCTCGATCACGACATCGCGTCCAATCAGGGAGTCCTCGATCTTGCCCACACCGCGAATGATGGTGTTCTCCAACACTATCGAGTGCTCGATCTCGCTGCCCTCGAGCAGGACATGGTGGTAGAGGGCGGTGAAGGGACCCACGAAGGAGTCCACCACCTGGGTGTGGGCACCGATGATGGCGGGCCCGCGGATGGTGCTCCCCCGCACCTCGCTGCCCTCCTCCAGGATCACCTTGCCGAGCAACCTGGAGTCCTCACTGGCCCAGCCCTCCCGACGCTCCGGAAGCATGTCGAGAACGACCCGGTTGCACTCCAAGAGGTCGTCCATCTTGCCGGTGTCAATCCACCGCCCCGGCACCACGTAGGGGATCACCCGGCGGCCGCGGTCGATCTCCCACTGGATGGCGTCGGTGATCTCCAGCTCGCCCCGGGCGGAAGGCGTGATCGAGTCCACCGCCTCCAGGATCGATG
Organism: Candidatus Dormiibacterota bacterium; assembly: GCA_003164475.1. Next base: position 16,444 of record PLTL01000341.1, read on the forward strand.
ATTGGAAGAGGTAGACCCCCACCAGGACCAGGTCGGATCGGGGAACGCTCGGCTTCTCGGTGAGGCGTATCACCTGGCCCCCGGATAGCTCCGCCACCCCAAAGCGCTCCGGGTGGGGCATCTGCTTGAGCAGGATGAGGGCGTCGGGTCGCTCCCGGCGGAACTGCTCCACCACTCCGACGATGCCCCCGGGGATGACGTTGTCGCCCAGGTACATGACGAAGTCGGAGTCGCCCAGGAAACCCCGGGCGGTCTGGACCGCGTGGGCCAGACCCAGGGGAGCCGCCTGGGGAATGTACTTCACCGTGGCCCCGAAGCGTGAGCCGTCGCCCACCGCCTCCCGGACCTCTTCGGCGGTGTCCCCCACCACGATCCCGATCTCCGTCACCCCGGCCTCGACCAGCGCCTCCAGCCCGTAGAAGAGGACCGGCTTGTTGGCGATCGGCACCAGCTGCTTGGCCCCGGTGTGGGTGATCGGCCGCAGCCGCGTGCCCTTGCCTCCGCTCAGGACCAGGCCTTTCACGGCGCCCAACCCTAGCAGCTTGCCCGGCCCGCCCCGACCCTGGCAGGCGCCACCATCGCCGCCGCCTCAGTAGGCGTGGCGGTGGAAGAGGAGCCGCCAGGGGGTGAGGAGGAGGATCTTGATGTCAAAACCGAGGGACCAGTTCTCCACGTAGTAGATGTCGTAGTAGATCCTCTCCTCCATGCTGCTGGCCTGGCGCAGGTCATTGACCTGGGCCCATCCGGTCAATCCCGGTGCCACCTGGAGCCGCTCCCGGTATCGCGGCACCGTCTGCTCGAACTTGGTGGCGAAGAAGGGCCGCTCGGGCCGGGGCCCAACCAGGCTCATCTCCCCCACCAGGACATTCCAGAGCTGGGGCAGCTCGTCCAGGCTGAACCGACGCACAAAGCGTCCCACGGTGGTCCGCCGGGGGTCTCCGACCCCGGTCATCACCGGGCCCGTCTGGCGCTCGGCGTCCTTGATCATGGAGCGGAGCTTCCAGGCCTGGAAGGGCCGCCCCTGCCGGCCCAGTCGCTCCTGGCAGTAGAAGGGCGACCCCGGGGAGGTGATGACGATCGCCACNNGAAGCTCCGCTTCACCCAGCGGTTGGCCCCCACCAGCCGGTTGGGGCGAAGCCCAACCAGCGGCAGCCCGCCCACCTCCTCGGTGCTGGCGGCGCTGGTCATGATCTCGAGCACGTCAGGGATCACCTTCACCTCCGCACCGGCTGAGAGACAGTCCTGAGCCAGATCGAGAACCTGGTCGGGCCCGACCCCACTGAGCGCCAGCATGACGGTGTCGACCCGCTCCCGGGCCACGACCTGGGCCAGCCCCAAGTCCAGGGAGAAGAGCGGCGGGTCGGTGCCGGCCAGTGCCGGACCCGGCTCCACCCCCGACCTCGCCCAGCCCACCACCCGGTAGCCGTACTCGGGGAACATCCGCAGCCGCCGCAGCAGTAGATCGGCCACCGGGCCCGAGCCGACCACCAGCACCCGGACGCTGCCGTAGCCGGAGCGCAGCAGCGCTCCCTGGAGCACCCTTATCAGGGTGCGCTCCAGCACGAACAGCAACGCCGCCGCCACCGCAGCGTCGGCCAGCACCAGCCGGGAGTAGGGGAAGCCCCGATAGAGGCCCTCGAGAGCCAGCGCCACCAGCACGAAGAGGGCGACCGAGCCCACCGATCCCAGCATCTCGTCGACNNAAGGACTGCCCGAGCTGGACCCGATAGCGTCCGGTGAAGGCGAAGATCAGGACCCAGAGCGCGGCCATCACCGGGACTGCCAGGGCGTAGGCCTCGAAGCTGGGGACCCGGTTGCCGGGGATGGGGACCCCCGACACATAGAAGCGGTACTGGAAGCCGAGCAGGGCCCCCAGGGCCACGGCCAGGGCGTCCCCCAGCAGCCGCAGGCCCACGACCGCGAACAGCCGCCTTCGCCGGTGCCGGGAGACCTGGGCCTGCTCCAGCGGCCGGAGCAGGGTCTTGGGCTCAGTCACCGCCTCGGTCCCCCGCCACCGGACTGAGCCGCCGGCCAAGGCTGGCCCGGATGAGCCGGAGCTCGGCCGGAGAGACACCGCCGGTGATGTAGAGCGCACCCAGGTAGATCAGCCCGGCGATGAGCGCCAAGAAGAATATGTTGAGCGAAGAGAGCAGGCCCATGACGCCGCACATGAGCGCGCCCGACGCCAGTATCGGCAGCAAGGGCCTCCCCCAGGGCAGCCGGTACTCCAGCCGCCTTCTCACCATCCAATACCCGGCCACCAGCAGGAAGACCTCCGTGATCACGGTGGCCCAACTGCAGCCAAGATAGCCGGTCGCTCTGGGGAAGAGCGGGATCAGGATGAGGTTCAGAGCCACGTTGACCACGATGCTCAGCACCGAAAGCAGGACGCTGTCCATCTGCCGGTCCATCGCTCCCAGGCCGAAGACAAAGGTGCTGTTGACGAACATGAAGACGATGGCCAGGGCCAGGATCTGTAGGGCCAGCGCCGACTGCGGGTAGACCTTGATGAAGGGGGCGCTGAGGAAGGGGGCCGCCCCGAAGCCCAGCACCACCGCGAAGGGCACCGCCAGGGCGGCCAGCAGCCTGATGGTGGCGGTGTAGGCCTGGCGCATCGCGGCCACCGTGTCCAGGTGGACCACCGAGAGGGTCGGGAAGACGGCGTTCATGATCGTCTGGGGAACGAATGAGAGCCCGTCCAGGAACTTGTAGGCGGCGGTGTAGTAGCCGACCTCGGTGAGCGGGCGCATGGCGCTGAGGATGACCACGTCGATTCGGAAGTAGACGGTGTTGAGGAAGAAGACCAGGGCGAAGGGCAGGGCCATCTTCAGCAGCCGCCTCGCCAGCACCGGATCGAAGTGGACGGTGGGAAGAAAGTAGCGGCGGGCGACGATCACGTAGGCATAGACGCAGGTCGCCGCATAGCTGAGGGCGTAGACCCAGAGGTAGTCGGCGACTCCCAAGTGGGCCCGGGCCACAAAGAAGGTCCCCACCAGTAGAATCACCGCCTCCTGCATGGTGGCGTGGGCCTCGTAGCGCATCTCGCCGGTGGCGTAGAAGCTGCTCCGGAGCACGTTGGCGACACTGGTCGCCACCTGGAGGGCGAAGGCCGGCCAGATCAGCGCCATGAACCCGGGGCCCTTGCCGGCTAGGGCGGCCAGGAGGGCCAGGGTCCCCAGGCTGAGCACGAAGAGCGGGATCTTGGCGGCCAGCACCGCGGCCAGGTAGGTCTTCATCCGGCCGGTGTCCCGGCTGGCCTCGCGCAGGTAGACGATCTGCAACCCGAGGTCGCCCACGATGCTGGAGAGGGTGCTGAGCACCACTATCAGGCTGAACTCGCCGTAGAGCCGGGCGCCCAGGGTGTGCTGCTGAAGCAGGAAGGCGGCCAGGACGAAGAGCTTGGAGGCCGACCTGGCGACGAAGAGGATGGTGGTGTTGCGGACGGCCCGATGAGCCAGGCTCATGGCCAGCCTCTCATCCGCTCGCCGGCTTCCGACGGGGCAGCTGCAGATGGCGGGTGACGGGGACCACCGCCACCGTGACCAGGGCAGCCAGCAGCCACCACTCCGCGGCCAGGTCGTTCTTCCAGTAGGGACTGTCCACCAGCCCGTGGATCACCACGGCGACCCAGGCGATGGTCAGAGCCGCGGCCCAGGGATGGTCCCGGGGGCCAGCCCGCACCGCCGGGGCCAGGTACCGCACCAGTTCCAGCAGGAAGCCCATCAGAGCCACGAAGCCGAGCACTCCCAGCTCTACCCAGAAGTCCAGCTCCAGCTGATCCGGGTAGGCATGGGTCTGGCCTGAGAGATCGTGAACCTCTGCCCGGTAGGGCCCGATCGCAGTCTGAAAGCCCGCCAGGCCGGCCCCGGTGAAGGGATGGGCCCCGATCAGATCCAGGGTGGCGTGCCAGAGATGGGCCCTGGTCACCAGGGAGTTGGCGGGGTTGTTGGGGTTGAGCTCGTTGGTGATCCGGTGCCGGACCGGTGGCAGGACTACGGCCACCACCAGAGCTGCCAGGCAGCCGGCCAGGAGCAGCTTGCGCCTCGGGTGAAGCGCCGCAGCCACCACCGCCATCACCACCAGGGCCAGCCAGGACCCGCGGCTGAGGGTGAGGACGTCCCCCAATCCCAGCACCACGAGGACGGCCCAGTGCAGCCGGGGGATCCGCACCCCGCCGAACAGCGCCAGCCCCAGGGCCAGCCCCACCAGGGGATCCAGGAATATCCCGCCGAAGTTGTTGTTGCTCCAGAGCCAGGTGGGGGCCGGCGGCGAGAAGTTGAGGTTGAAGGTGTGGCCGGCCAGCGCCTGGCCCAACGCCACGAACTGGGAGACCGCCACCACCAGACCGCTGAAATAGAGACCGTAGACGACCCTCTCCCAGTCCCAGCTGGAGCGCAGCGCGTTGACCGCCACGAAGAAGAGGACGACCGGCTCGATGATGTAGGCCTTGGCGATCCCCAGCGCCGCCCGGTGATCCGGGCTAACCGCCACCCCCAAAACGGTGGCCACCAGGAGCACCGCGATGACGATGCCGAAGGGGGTGTCCAGCCGGGGCATCCGCCGCTGCTGGGCGCTCTCGGCGATGAAGGCCAGCACCGTCAGCCCCAGCACGACCTCCAGCCCCGTGAACGGCAACCGCCCGAAGAGGTTGCCCCGCAGGACATAGGCCGGAAGCGCCGCGGCGGTTAGGAAGACGCCTATACGACTCCACCGCATCGGCGGGATTATAGGCCCGGCCACTTGGAGCTCCCCGGCCCCGGAGAGCGATCGCCAGGGCTCTGCGGTGCCTGCCCCGAGGTCCCCTCGACGGTCAGCCGGGGTGGGCGGCGGGGAGCAGGCCGACCCTGTCGCGAACCTCGGCCATGGTGGCCTCGGCAACCTGGCGCGCCCTCGCGCCCCCGGCGGCCAGGATCCGATCGATGTGGGCGGGATCGTCCATCAGCTCCCGGTGGCGTCGCTGGATCGGGGCCAGGGCCTCGATGGCGGCATCGGCGACCAACGACTTCAGCCTCCCGTACCCGATCCCGTCGAACTCAGAGGCGAGCTGCTCGGCACTGCTCCCGGTCAGGCCGCGGTAGATCTCCATGAGATTGGCCACGCCCGCCCCAGTGTGGGCGACGTCGACCGCGCTGGCGCTGTCGGTCTTGGCCCTCATGAACTTCGCCCGCACCCGGTCGGGTGGGTCCAGCAGCCCGATCCTCCCCGCCTCGCCCTCCGCGCTCTTGCTCATCTTGGAGAGGGGGTCGTCGAGGGCCATCACCCGACCGCCCGATCCCATCCGCCCAATCCTGGGCTGGGGAACAACAAAGGTCTCCCCGAAGAGCCGGTTGAAGCGCAGCGCGAGGTTGCGGGTCAGTTCCAGGTGCTGGNNCTTGAACTGGGTCATCCGCTCCAGCCACCCGACCGGAGTGACGCAGCCGAGGACCCAGGCCAGCTCCGAGTGCTGGCGGACGTGGGACTGGACCAGCAGGGTGGACAGCTGAGGGTCGATTCCCGACGCGAGGTAGAGCGCCGCCACCTGGCGAGTCTTGCCGGCCAGCTCCTCGGGGTCGTGGGCGGAAGCCAGCGCGTGCAGGTCCACGACACAGAAATAGTTCTCAAAGAGGTGCTGCTCCAGCACCCAGGGCCGGAGCGCCCCCAGGAGGTTGCCGATGTGCAACTCCCCGGTGGGCTGCATCCCGCTGAACACAACCGGGCGCTCCGACATCGCCCGGATTGTATCCGGGGCCGGCACCTACTCCTTCTCGGTGACCCGGTACTCCAGATGGGAGCCGAAGAGGAGCCGGGTCTGGGCCTCGAGGGCGGGGATGACGCTGAGCAGCATGAACACAACCGGGTACATGCAGGTCTGCACGTCCACCACCCGCCGCCGCCACCAACGCCAGGTGGGCGGCCGGGGCTGGAGTCGGTTGTCCAGGACCGCCACCGCCACGATGTTGAGCAGGGTGGTCTCCAGGATGATGCTGGCGGTGGTCTCCAGGATCGCCCCCATGTTGGAGATGGCGTAGTCGTAATTGAACAGCGATGGCAGGGTGCCGGCGATCAGGATCAGCATCGGC
>PLTL01000020.1 GCA_003164475.1 Candidatus Dormiibacterota bacterium
GCGATTCGCCGGAGCAGCCGCAGGGTGCGCAGAAAGTGCTCCATCACGTCGGTCGAGCGGTGCAGTATCGACGAGGGCGTCTTGGAGAAGACGCCCCAGATCTTCTTCTCTCCCGCCACCGCCTCCTTGGCGAGGTCGTACATCTGCCGGACCACCGCCGACTGCTCGAGGCAGTCGCGGAGAATCGCCTGCCGGTACCGGATCGCCTCCGGGTCCGTGAGGCTCGAAAGAACGGCCTTGGCGACCACCTCGTGCAGGAATCGATCACCCCCCGACATGGCCTGGAAAAGGGTCTCCAGGTCCAGGTCCTGGATCAGGTACCCGGCGTTGGAAGGCGGCCGCGCCGTGATCTCGAAGTCGCGGTCCCGGTCCATCAGGAGAGGCCTCATCCGCCGATCCGCCTCTTCAGGGTCTCGAACGTCAGTCCGTACTTCTCGGCGATGGCGCGGGCGTAGGCCCGACCGTCCGCGGGCTGCCTCACAACCTTGAAGGTGCGCCGCGCCGGATCCTCGGGGACCACCGTGCTGACCATGCTGACGATCCCCGGTCCGACCGTGGTCAGCTCGTCGATGAAGGTCACGTAGGCGGCGAGGAGACCGCGGTCGAGCATCCTCCGGAGGACCTCGCGACCGAGAAAGCGCGCGTCGTCGACCGTGGTTGCGGCCAGGCTCTCGTTCATGATGACGACGCTGTCAGCGGTGGCGTGGTCGAGGATCTCCTTGACGCGGATCAGCTCATCCTCCAGCTTGCTCCGCAGGTCCGCGACCTGCTCCTCCTTCTCGAAGTGCGTGAAGACTCGATCGCAGAGGAAGAGGCGCGCTTTCCCTCCCGGCACCGGACACCCCAGTCGGCAGAGGTAATGGAGCTGGCCGAAGGTCCGGGCAAAGGTGGTCTTGCCGCCCTGGTTCGGACCGGTGACGACGAAGATGCGCTCGTCCTTCTCCAGAAAGAGGTCGTTGCAGACGACCGGTTTCTGCATGGCCACGAGCTTGCCGGCCAGGGCGATATCGTAGGTTTCGGTCGCCGTCACCTCCTTGGAACGCCGCGCAAGATCCGGGTAGCAGAAGGGCAGGCCAGCTGCGCTGAGAGGTGCCATGGAGTCCAGCCAGGCGAGGTAGAACTGGATCTCGCGATCGAAGCGCTGGATGACGGGATCGAGGTAGCCGCGACGGCCCTCATGGTAGGCACGCAGCTTCAGGAAGACTTCGGGATGCAGCTGCGCCACGAAGTCGAGAATGCTCGCCTCGACGTGATTCATATCCGTGAAGTCGCGGAAGGTCACCAGATAGTCCTTCGAGGCACCCCGTTCGAATCTCCGGAAGACCTCCCCCACCTCGGCGCTGTAGTCGGGTTCGCCGCCGTAGCGGTCGACCCGGACACGCCTGCCGTCAATGCGGATCGAGTACCTGACTTCGGCGAGCTGCTCCTTCAGCTCCGATGCTTCGGTGGCGGGTCCGCGGAACGCGCCCGACCTGACGTAGGCGGCGAGGTAATCGCGGAGCCCCCGGAAACCGCGTGACCGAAGATCAAGGGTGGAAAGCTGCGCGGCCAGGGAGGCCACGGCCTGGCCGTACACCTCCACGGCGGCCAGGAACCAGCTCGCCCGCTGGTACTCGTGGCGGAGGCTGTCCGCGCGAGCCAGGTGCTCGCGCATCGTGCCCATGCCACGAGCGAAGGCTTCCACGGCCTGGCGCGGCGGCCCCGCCTCGAGGTCCTTGAACACCTCGTGGCGGGAGGCGATGGCATCGATGTCGGTGAGCGGCCGGCAGAGGAAGGGCATGAGGTTGTACGACTCGCGACCGGCAACCGTGGCCTCGAAGACCTGGTCCAAATTGAGGTCAGCAAGGAAGGCCGGCATGGTGTCGTCATCGGTGGCGCCGTCGAGCTCGGCGAAGAGGATGCTGTGGAACCCCGTCGTCGAGGTGGGCGGGATCGGAGCGGCGTTGACGCGCGCACTCATGGCCGCCTCTCCCCCCTTGCAGGACGGGCGCTGGCCGTGTCGATCAGCCGGGGTCGCAGACACCCGGCCACCAGATGGGGCGGGAACTGGGAGCCCGGGCCTCCAGAGCGTGTCACCAAACTTCCACCGTTCAAGCGTCGGTAGAAGCCATCAGCCACACGGCACTGCGGAGGCGGGCCTCATCGCCCCTACGGGCAAGTCTACCTCGGCCGCCACCCGGGGCCGGCTCTAAGGGGTCCGGTGTCCCTAGGGCACCTCAGGTCCCGGCAGGACGGCTGGTATCCTGTCGCCACCCCAGCGTCGAAGAGCGGGTGAGGTACCCCGCCGCCGTCGACGCGCCGGCGATGGGTCTCGCCGCCACCGGCCGTCCAGCCTGATGGGCCCTGACAGAACACCCTGATGGGAACCCACACGATGACGCGCGACGGTCTCCTGAGCGGCCTGAGGGGCCTGGCCGAACTCGATCTCCTCCCGGTGGACCAGCGGCGCCTCGCCGCTGAGGCCGCCGACAAGCTCGCCGACTCGGTCGTCTACGTCGCCGTCATCGGCGAGTTCAAGCGGGGCAAGAGCAGTCTGATCAACGCCCTCCTCGGTGATGAGGTCCTCCCCACCGGCGTCACCCCGGTCACCGCGGCGCCCACCCTGGTGCGCTTCGGCAGGGCGCGGCGGGCGACGGTCCGCCTTTCGGACGACACCGAGATCCCGATCGGGGTGGCGGAGCTCCCCGACTACATCACCGAGGCGGGCAACCCAGGCAACGGTCGCGGCGTCCGGGAGGTGGTGGTCGAGCACCCCTCGCCGCTGCTCGGGCCGGGGATCGTCCTCGCCGACACCCCGGGGACCGGCAGCGTCCACGCCCACAACACCCAGTCCACGGCGGCGTTCCTGCCCCGGGTGGATGTCGCCCTGCTGGTGCTGAGCGTCACCGCGCCCCTCTCCGATGCGGAGGCCCATCTCCTCACGGCGGTCGGGGAGACGGCCGCCCGCGCCGCCGTCTGCCTCAACAAGGTCGACCTTCTGAGCTCCGAGGAGCTGACCGAGTCGCTCGACTTCGTCACCGCTCAGATCGATGCCCTGACCGGCGGGATCAGGATGCCCGTCTTCCCCGTCTCGGCGCGGGCGGCTGCATCCCCGGGCGATGACGGCGGTCTCGACGCCGTCCGCCGGTTCCTCTCCGATGTCATCGTCCACGAGCGCGAGCAGGTCGTCGGCGCCCGTGCTCGAAAGGTCGCCGACGGCCTCGTCAATCTGGCAGACGCCGCCATCCGGCTGGAGCGCGCCGCCGCCTCCCGACCGGTGGAAGAGGCGGGAACCGCGCGCGCTGCCTTCGCCACTGCCCAGGCGGCATTGGAGACCGACGCCGGCGAGGCGGTGACCCTTCTCCTCGCCGCCTGCCGCCGCACCGAGACCGAGGTCATCGAACCCTGCGCCCAGGAGCTCCGGGACAGCTTGCCGCCGATGCTCCTCAGGGGATCGGACGCGGAGTGGGAGCCGGCCCTGGACCGGGCAGCTCCGCGATGGGCCCGAAAGGTCGAGACTGAGCTCTCCGGCTCCCTGGCTGATCCCCTCACCCGTCACGCCGACCGGCTTCAGGAGCGGCTGGAGCGTTTTGTCCAGAGCGCGGGGGCGGCATTCGGGGTCAAGCTGCCGCCGCCGCCGGACGTTCGCCAGGATCTGAGCATCCCGCCCATCCGGATCGAGACCGTGGAGGAGCCGGGGGCGGTCGCCATGGGGGTCCGCCAGCTGCGCCAGCACGTGCCCGGCGCCCTCGGACAGCGCTGGCGGAAGCGCGACCGGCAGAAGCGCGCTGCGGAGGACGCTGATCGGCTCGCCGNNTCGCCGGGCGGCTGCGCTACGCGTCGGTCCAGGCCGTCGACGCAGCGGCGCGGGCCTGGGCGCGTGACATCGACAGCGGTTGGCGTTCGCTCAGCGAGTCCTTGGGGAGCGCGGTGGTGCGAGCTGAGCAGGCTGCCGGCTCCAGCACCGAAAGCACGTATCTCATCGACATGAGCGCGCAGGTCGCCGCCATCCGGGAGGCGCTGAGCGAGACGCCCGGTCAGGCAGAGCCCTCCTAGGGGTCCCCGGACTCCCGAACGCGCGACGAAGTGCAAACTAGTTCCGGAAGGAGTTCCTTCGGGAACGTTCGCTCAGCGCCCCTAATCGAAGTGGGTGCGGGCGCCCGCTGAGGCACCCCCTATCGGGAACGATCCCAGGGCCTCGATGAGTGTGGCCTTGTGCACATGGAGCTTCTTGGCCGCCTCGGCTCTGGTGAGGTCGCCGGCCTCGATGGCACGGACCACCCGCTCGATCATGGCCACGGTTGACGAGTTGAGGTTCTACTTTGCGGCTGACGACACCTCCCTTAGCTCCGGGCCAAGTCCGCCGAGTCCGCGCCGGATCCAGTGTCGCCCGGCACGGTTGAAGGTGATGTCGACGGTGGGGTTGCCGTTCGAGTCGGTGCCGAGGCCGGCGCTGGAGATCTCGACGGCCGGACCGTGCTTCGCCTGTCAAATCGTTTAGTAGGCCTGTGGGCAAGCGGCCGTGCCGGTTGTCCACAGGCAGGGCGGCGTCTACTAGAAGGGTCTTGATTGTCTTAAAGCCGTCTAGGGGGCCGAAGTCGATCTGAGGGGGCGACGGTCACTGCCCCGGGTCCAGACGGCGGATGCCCCGGATCTTGGACGCGCGGTGCCCCGCACGGGATACGGCGGATGCCCCGCATGGACCGGTTGCCCTGTGGATAACCGCCAGGAAGTGGGTCATCAGCTGGTTTCGGCCGCGGGGACGCGCCACGTGGGCTGTGTGCGGAGGGAAGTGGGGCAGGAATGGTATTGCCGGGGGGTGACTCGCTCCGACCATGTAGAAGCGAAGGGGGACAGGGGTATCGGGCGGGTCCCACGCCCACTCGCAGGACTCTCCGCACCGCGAGGGTCGACGGGCTCCTGTGCTGGCGAGATGGCTGCGACGCAGGGACGATACCCGCAGTGCCCCAGGGCGGTGGGGCCATCTGGGGCAGACATCGTATTGAGGAGGCACCGGCGGTGGGGCCCCGTTCCTCGCTCGGGCCATGCCCGACGTACCCGGAAGGACGCGTGTTGGGCTGGCCCGGCCGGAATGGGGAGGCGGCTTCGACGCGGGGACGATACGCGCAGTGCCCCGGGTCGATCGGGCCACCTGGGGCAGAGATCGTATTCAGTGGGCGCCGGCGGTGGACCTCCTCCGCCCGGCTCTGCCCGCAGTGCCCCATGGCGACGCACCTCGGGCCGGCCGCGCAGCTGGGGAGGCGGCTGCAACGCTGGGGCGATACCGCCACTGCCCCGGGTGGGTGGAGCCATCCGGGGCAGTGACCGTATTGGGGAGGGTGCCGACCGTCGAGCGGCCCCACCACCCGGGCCATACCCGCAGTGCCCCAGAAGGACGCGCCTCGGGCCGGCTCTGGGGCTGGCGCGACGCCTGCGACATGGGTGCGCTACCTCCACAGTGCCCCGGGTCGGGGGGCCCATCCGGGGCAGAGATCGTATTGGGCAGGGCGCCGACCGTGGGACGGCCCCACCACCCGGGGCATACGCGCAGTGCCCCAGAAGGACGCGCCTCGGATGAGGATCAGCTGGGAGGCAGGGACGGGGAGCGGCGAATCTTGTGCAGCGATGGTATTTGCGGTGGCGGGGAACGCGAATTACGAGCGGCCGGGGCTCTGCCCATACGCTGAATGCCCCGGGTTGTAGGTCGGCCGGTGGGGGGCACCGACGCGTGCCGGTGCGGCTAGCTGG
>PLTL01000145.1 GCA_003164475.1 Candidatus Dormiibacterota bacterium
GGCCTTGTCGGCCGCGCCACGAGGAGGGCCCGGGGTTCCGCGGCCCCGAAGGGAGGCCGCAGGCCAGCGCAGCGGTGCCCGGAGGGGTCGTGGGTTCTCGGGCATCGTGGCTTGAGCGGCCGGCCGTCACGAATCCCCCGGCCGGGTGCGCGCATGGCGCCGACGCAGAGGACCTGGCAGTGGAGTTCCGGGCCGCTACGGCCTCAGGAAGCCCGGAATAGGCTCGACCCGATGTCTGATACCTCCGGGGCGGTGCCCCGGGCATAGCGCCGACCCCGCTCTGGCGCGTCCGGGTGGTAGAGGAAGCGATCAAGCTGGCGGCCGAGATCTCAAGCGCGAGTTCCGGCCAGACCTGATGGCAGGCGGCTACCCTCGTTCGGAACCCTCGGGCGCTGCCTCGCCCGTCCGACCACCTACGAGTTGCCGAATCACTGCACGCGCGGTCGCTGGGTCCTGTCCGAGATATGGCTCGACGCCCCACCGCCTCGGCCGGCTCGGGTGTGGCAGAACGAGCACGACACGCTCGCGGCCGGCCAGCAAACCAGGCCCCCACATCCCCTCGCCATTGGCGACCCCCAGCATCTCCGTGAAGGCCCACTGCGCGACCGCGCCCGCCACCACCACCACCCCAGCGCCCGACACCTCGAGCACCCGGCGGAGGTAGCGCTCGGCGCACGTCTGGGCGGCTTCCCAGGTGCCCGACTGTTGCTTCGAGGCGCAGTGAACCACCTCAGTCATGGCGTAGTCCACCCCGGGCCGAAGTAGCTCCTCATCCCCGAGAAGCTCGCCGGCGATACGTTTGGCCCAGACCCAGTAACGGCTCGACTGCCGATTGCCTGTCTCGTCGACGTAGACCGTCCCGTCCACGACGCCAGGTACCTGGCCGTCGTCGAACGCGCCATCGTAGTAGGCGAGGAGCACGTCGTCGCGGGCGGCGCTCGTGATGGCCTCATCCGGTGCAGGCACGGCACCTTGCTCGCCAGCAGCCGGGTTCGACCCGACGAAGAGGATGCGCGCACCGGCGAGATGGCCCATCCACGGGTCGGGGGGGTAGCGGCGGCCATCGGAGGAGGCCTGGTACCAGCCAGCCGCCTTCGCGCAGGGGTGAGCGATGTCGCTCCGCGCTGCCCCTAACAGCTCGCAGTGGAGGATGTCGAGGGCCAGGCGACGAGCCGTCTCATTCATCGAAACGGCCCCCCAGAGGCGCTGCGAAGCTCCGCAGAACGCTCCCTGATCATCCGAGCGCGGGATCGAACACGTCCGCGAGTCGCAGCAGTTGGTCGGCAACGGGCTGCGGGTAATCGGCTGCCACCGCCCGCAGGCGCAGGCAAGCCTCATGCCGTCGCGAGGTGCCGAGTCGGTGAGCGAAGCCGGCCTGAGCGACGCGATCCACTATTCCACGCAGATCCGCAGCACGGGGCCCGAGTGGACTAGAGACAATCGCCAGCATGCCATCGAGGTAAGGCTCCGCCCTCCCCTCGCGGTTGAGTAGCAGTCCCTCGGTCAAGCCGGTCATGTACGCCCGTGTCCACGGGGCTTGACGTGAGCCGATGGCGTCTCGAACGCCGTCGATGTAGACATTCACCGTACCTCCAGCTGCTCGCTGTCCCACAGCGATCCCCACCCGACGTTGTTCAGACTCGTCCAAGCTGGGCAGGTCGAGCTCGGTGAGCCGGCGAGCTAGGCCACCCTTATAGAAGATAGCGCCTGTGGACAAATCGTCAACCAGTTGCGCCGCGCGACCGGCAACGATGCCGTCGAGGCGGCGAAAGATCCAGCGCGTCCAGAGGATGGAGGCATCGCAGCACAGCTCAGCATGTTCTGCTAGCACTTCTGGGACGTAGGCGCGACCGTGACCCGTCCCGTATTCGTTTCGGAGCTGGCCGAGCTTAGCCACGATCTTGGATGCCGCCTGGGACAGGTCGCGAGTATGGGGATCATGAGCGAGACCCGGTCCGGGATGGCGTCCGACAAGTCGCTGCGACGTGCTCACCACCTCGGAGTACGACGTGCCGCTCGCCGGCGTCTGCCCCAGCGCTTCGATCGCGCATCGTGCCACGGCCTCGCAGAGTTCCTTAGCGCAGCCGATAGCCAGTGCCCAATCCTCACGCTCGATCGCGCCCTCCATTCTGGTCTGCGAGCGTCGGATGGAGTGCCAGTGTCCACCCCCTAGACTTCGTGGTCGGTCGATGGTTGGGTAGGACATGTGGCCCGCTAGGAATTGAACAAGTGCCAGTCAGGGTCGGTCGCCCACGCTTGGCGCTCGGGCATCTCCGCCATGGCGTCCTGGTATCGCCTAAGGCGGTCTGCCTTGGCGCCATCGTCCAATTGGCGCCACTCCCAGGGAATTACCCCGAGCGAGGGTATGAGGGAGAGATCGAACAGGTGGTCGCCAGTCACGGCGAAACGAAGCGGCTGCCTGCTGCCGAAGCCCTGCCAAATCGCACCGCAGTCCGACGCCGCGTCCGCCGTAGCAACGAAGCACCACGGCGCCTGCAGCCGCCTTTGAACCCTGAGCAGCTTGGCAACCTCCGCCGCGGTCAGCCCCGCGCCTCTTCGTTTGCATTCGCCTGGCACCAGATCTCCCTCCGCGGTAAGAACCAGCAGGTCCACCTCCGCGAATGGCTCGGCACTTCCCGACTCCAGGATCTCCACCCCGGGGAACGCTCCGAGGATACCCGAGCCCCGCTGGCTTTCGACACTCAATGCGCCGACCAACCAACGGAATGCGAGGACGTTCGTGAGGGCGTCACAGTCACCCGCGCGCAGAAGCGCCTCACTCGCGCGAACGCGGAATGCAAGCGAATCGCCCTGAAATGGGCGACCGATCGGCACCCCACACCCCGAGCACAGGATCGGTGGCGCCAGCCCACCCACTGGCTTCCACGACGCGCGTCCGCACCGATCACACTTGACGACGACTCCCCGGACCAAGAGCCCGCACCGTTCCGCCCAGTCGAGGAAGTTGCGACAGGCCGTCGGCGAGCCAAGTAGCGCCCTGAGTGCGTCGTGACTGACAGAGTGATATGCGTCGTCATCCCCCTGACGAACCATCCCGTCAAGCTTGGCCTCGATCCTGGCCAGAGCCGCTGGGTCGGCGGGATCGCCGCCCGCTCGGGTCATCTCCCTCAACCGGCTCTTGAACATCGTGGCGCCGGCCCGCTCGCAGAGGCGGTCGAGGAGAGCGAGGATCTCCGGCGAAGCCAGGGGGTACATGCCCTCTGGCTCACCGGCCAGCTGCCTGATCAGGCGCGCGGCCGCGCGGCCAGGAGTGCTCGGTCTGATCTCGAGGAGGTGCTCGCGGGCGGCGGCCCGGAGCAGCGTCCATCCAGACGGCCAGCGCACGTCGGTGAGGTCGTCTCCGGCGTTGGCCCACGTCTCATATCCACCGTGTCGGTACCCCTGCGGGGGGGCCGCCAGGCTCTTCTCCAGGACACGGATGCTCGGCAGTTGTCGGCCGTCAATACGAAACTGCGAGACAAGACCAGCGCCACGGAGGGCGATTGCGACTTGCGGCAACTGCTCTGCGTCCGCTTCGGACCGGATTGGCGCCATGCACGAGCCGCGCTGGAAGATGGCGGATTCAGTGCTTACCCGAGCTGGCCGCTGGGTTGCGCGCAGGAGAGACGTCGGCCCCACCCATAGCTCGCCGATCCCATGTGCGATGTTCGTAAGTTCGTCTGGGGGCACAGACAGCGAAGTGATGACGACACGTGGACCCCGCGATCCGCTGCCGGCCTGCATCGCAAGCCAATGATTCAGAGTTGCCGAGAGGTCGGCAGTGGTGGGCACTCCAAGGGGAAGACCGCGACGAAGCCCGTATGCGGCCCGCAAGTACCACAGGAGGCACAGGTCCTGAACGCTTCCGGGGTGGTAGACGACCACGACGCTGGGCCCGAAGCACCAGCCGGGGAACTCCCGCCGTGGTACCAGGGGTGGCACCGAGAATACGTGGCGATAGTCCGCGAAGGATGGTGCCAGGCCGATGCACGACATGATCGATGCCGGGAACGAGCGGCCCCGGAGGCGCTCCAGCAGGTCGGCCCCTGACGGAGTGGGCACAGGTGGCCGCTCGACGGTGACAACGTCCTCGAATAGCAGGCCCGGGCGCAGACCTTCTGCACTGAGCAGGGAAGCATCGGGTACGGCCGGGAGCGTCCCCAGAGCGGCGAGATAGGCAACGTACCAGGGGTCACCCTGGTCGACCTCCGGGGCCTGAACGACCGCTCTCGGTGCCGTTCTCGTCGCACGATCGGCGGCACCAAGCATCGAGAAGGCTGCTTCGCCCACGGGGAGTTCATGGGGTGTCGGGCAGCCGGCTGGTCGTTCTGCTCCTCTGGGGTTGAGCCAATCAGGGTTGACTCTTCGCAGCAGCCGGCGCCAGAAGGCGGTGATCCGCGGCGTCCCTGCGGCGCCTCCCTCCACCGGGATGAGGGGGAACCCCGCGCCGCCCCAAGATTGGCAGGCGATTGCGACGGCGCTGACGGCGTCCGTCAAGTCCGCTGCGTCGAGGAGGAGGGCTTGCGTACGCGGCCCCACCCGTCTGTGAAGTTCGTGGGGCCCGCTGACCCGAGCCTCATCGAGGAGGCCGGGGCATTCGTCCAAGTCTTGAAATTGGTTTGCGGACATCAACTGGTGCTCAGATTATGGCCTTCGATTGAGGAGGCCCCTAGCTACCGCCATGACCGCCGAGGGACGGAAGCGGCACCTGACCCCGAACTCAGCCAATTCCGTCAAGCGCTCCAGATGCAAGGCGCTGGGAAGCCCCTTCACACGGGCTCGGGCTTGACCCGTCCGGAGCGCCTGGCGTGATGCTAGGCCACTCCCCGATCCTCATCCTTCCCGAAGATGGCCTGGGTGAAGGGATGATCCGTCGGGAGAGTCACGGGCGGCTCCGTGTTGACGT
>PLTL01000041.1:0-858 GCA_003164475.1 Candidatus Dormiibacterota bacterium
TCGGGGTCGGAGACGACGACCAGGTTCTGTACAGCTACGCCGGAGCCGATCCGCATTTCCTCATTGACTTTGGGAGCTTCTTTGACGATGCCAGCGAGTACGCCCTCGAGGTCAACTACCGCTGCCCTGCGCCGGTGGTCGCCGCGGCCAACCAGCTACTCGCTCACAACCGGATCCGGGTTAGCAAGGCGATCCGACCCGGAGCGGGCGCTGTCACTGACGCGGGCTCCCTGCGCTGCCTCACTTACGCCCTCGGGGATGCGGTGCTCCGGCTCTCGGACGAGATCCAGGCGTGGCTCCGAGCTGGGGCAGAACCGCACGACATCGCCGTGCTCACCAGGGTCAACTCGCTCCTGCTCGCACCGCAGATCGCGCTGCTCGAGGCGGGGATACCGGTGAACTCGGCCCTCGGACCAACGCTGCTCGAACGTGCCGGCATTCGCACCGCCCTCGCCTATATTCGGCTTGCCGGCGCAGGCGACGCCATGAGCGCCCGGGATCTTCAGGACGTGTACCGCCGCCCCAACCGGGGGCTGCCCTTTCAACTTGGCGAGACCTTGGCGCGGCACCGGCACTGGACGATGGCTGAGCTCCGGCGGCTTCCGGTTGGACCCCGAAAGGAAGCGAAGCTCCGCGGCTTCGTTGCCGACCTCACCCTGCTCCAGCACGCGCTCCTCAACGGGGCCACGGCCGGCGAGCTTCTGGCGCTCGTTCGCACCCAGATCGGCCTGGGGACGGCGATGGAGAGCCTGGACAGCGGCCAGGTCGGCCAGCTCACCTCCCACATCGACGATCTCGAAGCCCTGGAGCAAGTGGCCAGTCTTCACCCGGAGGCGCGGACCTTTGAGACCTGGCTGC
>PLTL01000041.1:904-3295 GCA_003164475.1 Candidatus Dormiibacterota bacterium
AGGAGGAGCGCCGAATCATGCACGTCGGTCTGACCCGCGGACGCCAGGCCGTAGTGGTTCTCTCCAGTCGGGGCAACGCCTCTCGGTTCGTCCGTGAACTGCAGGGTGCGGCCCCGGACACCAGGGTCGCAGCGGTCGCTCCGGAGAATCGCCTAGAGCGACCTCGTCCCGGCAAGGCGCGGATCAGCCACACGGAGGCCACGACGCCCCTGGGGGTCAGTCCCGCAGCCGGCCTGAGTGACGTCCCGCGCCCGACCTCGGGCATCATCCCCAGCCTTGGGGATCAGCTTGTGCTCAGCGGTGGCTACGCAGGCACGGTGATCTACCTCGACGCCCGGGGCATCTCGCTCCGGCTGACGACCGGGGCCCAGCTCCAGGCTCGCTGGGGCGAGAGAGCGGAGCAAGACGGCCGGCGCGGCGTCCTAGTGAAGCCGGCCGTCGTCAGCCCAGCGCCCGAGGTCGCTCCCGCCGCCAGCACCTCGGACACGGTGGGCGAAGATCATGTGAACAAGACTGCCGCTGGGAACTGGGCTCTGAAGGTGGCCTGCCCTGAGTGCGGCGCGGCCCCCGGCTCCCCATGCCAGGGGAGGAGAACCACCCGGCACGGGCAGCCCTGGCACCGGTTGTCCGTGCACGGCAGCAGACTTCGCCGTGCCATGGAGCGATCGATCTGAGCCAGCCCGAGACCTGACACGGCCCCAGGCTGGTGCCCGCTGGGCCGTGGTCGCAGTGCTAGCGTGGTGGGGCAATGACCACGGGTCGAGAGCTCTCGCTCGCGGGAGCATGTCTGTTTGGCGGCGCTGCGGTTGGCGGACTCCTTGCCGCTGGAGCTGGCGGAACGGCCTTTACCCCTGCCGCGTGGTTCTGGCCGCTGTTGTACGTCCTAATCGCCTTGGCTGTCTTGTTCTGCACAGGCTACGTCGTGGCCCTGCGAAGAGAGGTGGCGACCAAGCGGGCTTACGAGGCGTTTCACGCCTCGCCAGCGTTCGACCTGACCTTCGACGGCGAGGGCACGCGGTGTATCCACCAGTACCCCGCACCCGCTAGCCTCATCCCAATAGGAACCACCTTCACGGCGGTGCCAAGCCTTAGTGGAACCCCTCTCGGTTTGCCCATGGGCGTATTCGCTTCCGGACCTCCTCAACCCCACATGTTGGTTCGTTTGCACGTCAAGAACCTCCGGGATCGTGCGTTGACCGGCGTGAGAGTCAAAGTGTGCGATGCCCGTCGTGTGGAAGACGGTCAACCCGCACATCCCTATCCATATTTCCTGAAGTGGATGCACGATGATACCGACGAGCATCCCTTCTCTCTGGTGAAGGGCCGCGACCTACCCCCAGATGACGCCGATGCGTATGTTGACCTGGCGACTAAGTGCATGACGGCTGCCGCGGGCTTCGTTCTTGAGTTCCCACTCCCACACTTGAGGAACATTGAACTCGCAGCGCAGCCCACCTCGGTCGCTCTCGAGGTAACGGGAGCTGACAAGGAGTCCAACAGAGAGGCGCCGCCTGTCCGGAAGAGGTTCATCATCGGCGTCCGCCCTGACGGGGGTCTGAGCGTCACGCCGGGTGACGCCACCTAGCCCAGGCCACCACCACCGCATTTTCAGGACGGCGGACCCGGGATCGAGCCCGCCGCTAAGAAGAGCGGAACGCCCGGCCGCACTCACGCGACGAACTGTCGTGCCCAGCTAACGAAGTCGGGCGGTGCGTCGTAGAGAAGACGCCTGAACGAATAGGTCCGATGGTTCGTGGGCACAATCTCGAGCCCAATGAGGTTCTTCTGATCGAAGGCGCAGATGCACACCGATGGTCGCTCGTTTGGAGTGTCATCGCCCGTCTCTCGGATCGCCATCGCCCGTGCCTTCACGGGGAGCATCCTGAGGTACGCCCGGATTTCTTTCATGTCCGGGAGGACCACCCCCAGTATGTCCTTGCCGTCGTAGGTCCAGAGCCCCGGATTGTTGGGTGTACCTTCCCACAGCAGGGGGACAGCATCGTCGAAGGCCAGCCCGAGCATGTGGATGAGGTAGGGAGCATGACTGTACTCGGCTCGAAGCGGCGCAACGATCTCTTCACTGATGTCCACAAGCGCTTCCCTCAATAACGGCATCCCGTCCCGCAACCGGTGAATACGAGGCGTCCTCTCCCCGCTACCTCACTCCCACCCACCCCCTCGCCCATGCAACTCTCCCCCATTTGAGCATCCGGAGCACTCTCTCTCCGATTGCGGAGGGAGGCGCAATGGTGGGGGATCCCGGGTGAGCTCACCGCGCACCTACAGCCCGCGGTTCCCCATAGAGGGCAGCGCGGACATCCGCCATCAGCGCCTCGGTCTCCTCGTCCGGGCCCTCACCGCTGCCATCGGGCATGTCCCAAGCGAGCTGCG
>PLTL01000356.1 GCA_003164475.1 Candidatus Dormiibacterota bacterium
GGCGGCGGCGGCGGCGCGCCAGGCGGGGCTTTCGGAGGTGGTCCTGGGGCTGCGCCCCGAGTCCCTCTCCCTGGCGCTCGACGGCGGAGGCGACGGGGCGACCCGGTTGAGCGGCGCCGTGCACCTGGTCGAGGACACCGGCGCCGATGCTTGGGTCCACGTCGACGCCCCTGGCGGCTCCTCCGCGCTCCGGCTGGTGGCCCAGGCCGACGCCCGTCGCCTGCCCGCGGTCGGGGATCGGATCGTGCTGGCGATCCGGGTCGGAGAGGCCCACGTCTTCGATCCGGCAACCGGGGAGCGGCTTGGCGACTGAGCCTCCGTCGCCGCGCTCGCCGAGGCCCCCGCTAGAAACAAGGAATGGGGACGAACCATGCTTGGAGCGGCACCAGAATTGAGTCTGCAAGTCGCGGGTATCGAGGTCAATCCCGCCGTTGTCGCGCCCCTCGATCGGGGTTTTCTACCGGCCTCTTTGTTCAATCGACGGTATCGCGAGCTCGCTTCGGCCGTGGGCGGAGTGCCACTGCGCCTGGCGCTTGAAAGGAGCGACGGCTCGATCTCGACATTCACGACGTCGGTCGTGCCGCCATCGGCCGGATACCTGGCTGCCACGCTGCTCCACGTCGAGCGGCTCGTGAAGTCCCTGCTGTGGCAGCGCGGTGGGTGGAAGCTTCACGTGGGCGGTCCAGCCGCAATCGGGCAGCACATCAAGAGGGTTTATTCGCCGGCAGGAGCGCGCAAGTTCGATTTCGACTTCATGAGCAGCGTCTACGAGCACCCGTTCGAGGTAGTCGTGACGCGTGCCGAGGCTGTGCCGGATTCCAAGGAGATGGCCACCCCGCTCGGCCGCCACCTCGACGGCTGCCGCGTCGGCTTTGATCTCGGCGCGAGCGACCGCAAGGCCAGCGCGGTCATCGACGGCGAGGTCGTGTTCAGCGAAGAGGTGGTGTGGGACCCGCGCCACGCGGCCGATCCCGACTACCACTACCAGGGTGTGATGGATTCGATCCGCCGCGCCGCGCAGCGCCTGCCGCGCCTCGATGCCGTGGGGGGCAGCGCTGCCGGCATCTACATCGACAACCGCGTGTGCGTGGGATCGCTCTACCGGGGCATCCCGAAGCAGGCCTTCGACGACAAGATCGCGCCGTTGTTCCTGCGCATCCGCGGCGAACTGGGAGTGCCGATGGAGGTGGTCAACGACGGGGAGGTGACGGCGTTGGCAGGTTCGATGTCGCTGGGTGACGATCCGGTGCTCGGCATCGCGCTCGGCTCGAGCCAGGCGGCGGGTTACGTGAACCGCGAGGGCAACATCACAAGCTGGCTGAACGAGCTGGCGTTTGTACCGGTTGATTACCGGCCCGACGGCCCCCTCGATGAGTGGTCGGGCGACTGCTGCGGCTCTCAGTACTTCTCCCAGCAGGCCACCAACCGGGTGGCCATGGGAGCGGGCATGGATTTCGAGGCCGGTCTCCCTCTGCCCGATAGGCTGGTCGCCTTGCAAGAGAAGATTGCGGCGGGCGAACCGCG
This sequence comes from Candidatus Dormiibacterota bacterium, assembly GCA_003164475.1. Next base: position 1,525 of record PLTL01000356.1, read on the forward strand.
GGCGGCGCAGGTGTACGAGACCATTGGCGTCTACCTCGGATACGGCGTCGCGCACTACGCCGATCTCTACGAGCTGAAGCACGTGCTGCTCCTGGGCCGGGTGACGACCGGGCCGGGCGGCGAGATCATCCTGAACAAGAGCCTGGAGGTGCTCCGCACTGAATTCCCGGAGATCGCTTCCCGGGTTTCGATCGCGCTTCCGGACGAGGCCAACCGCCGGGTGGGTCAGTCTATCGCGGCGGCTAGCTTGCCGGATTTCAACAAAGGAGGAAAGCCTTGAGACTGAGCGAAGCAGGAGCAGAGATCTGGGTTCCCGATGGGGCGCGTGAGGAGGACGCGCTCAGGCGCGTGACCCACATGGGCATCTCGGCGCACGCGGACGATCTCGAGATGATGGCGGTGGAAGGCATCCTGGCCGGGTTCGGTAACCGGGACAGGTGGTTCATGAGCATCGTCGTGACCAACGGCGCTGGCAGCCCGCGCAACGGCCCCTATGCGGAGTACGGCGACGATCAGATGCAGGTGGTGCGCCGGATCGAGGAGAAGAAGGCAGCGTTTGTCGGCGAGTATTCGGCCGTCGCCTTTCTGAACCACGCGAGCTCGGCCGTGAAGGACCCTGCCGACCCCGGGCCGAAGAACGATTTGAAGGCACTGATCGCCGCCACGCAGCCCGAAGTCATCTATACGCACAATCTAGCCGACAAGCACGATACGCACGTCAGCGCGGCGCTGCGCACCATCGCGGCGATTCGTGAGTTGCCCGCCGGCCAGAGGCCGCGCAAGCTCTACGGCTGCGAGGTGTGGCGCGATCTCGACTGGCTCGTCGACAGCGACAAGGCCGTCTTCGATCTCAGCCTGCACGAGCACCTGCAGACATCACTCGTCGGCGTGTTCGATTCGCAAATCGCTGGCGGCAAGCGCTACGACTTGGCGACCATGGCCCGGCGCCGGGCACACGCCACCTACTACGAAAGCCATGCGGTGGACACCGCGCAGCTGATCAGCTTCGGCATCGACCTGACGCCGCTGGTTCAGAACGAGAAGCTCGACCCGGTGGAGTACATCGACGGCTTCATCCGCCGGTTTGCCGACGATGTGGATGCGAGATTGAAGAAGCTCTCCTGACGCAGCGCTCACCTGGTCGCGCCGAATCACGCCTGCCCATCGCGCTCCCCGGCGAACTTGTCCGTCCTCACCTCGGCGCCACCGCCGTCTGCCGTCACCGCGTCGTCGGTCAAGCTGGCCCCCACTCCTCCAAGAGCTGGAAAGCCGTGGTCTGGCCTGAGCTGCCGTCCGGTGCGCCGTACGGCGCTGGCGGCGGAGCGGCGCTAGGGCGCCTGATCCCTCACCACCTCGATGGCGGAGGAGAGGGCCCCGAGCAGCACCGCCTCGTCGCCCAGCTCGCTGACGACTATCCGCGGGCGGAACGGGGTCAACTGCTGCAGCCGTGCCTCCATCGGCTCCCGGAGCAGATCGAGCTCGCTGCCAACGCCGCCACCCATCACCACGGCCTCCGGGTCCAGCACCGTGGTGACGGCGGCGACCACCAGGGCAAGGTGCTCGGCCTCCGTCGCCACCGCGGACAGGGCTGCCACGCCGCCGCGCCGGGCCATGTCGAAGACCTGTCGGGCTGACAGGCGGGGGGACAGCCCCAGGTCGACCGCCGCCCGGACCACGCCCCGGGCGGAGGCCACCTCCTCGAACGATCCCCACCGGGCGCCGTAGACCGGGGGCCGGGATGACGCCTCGTCGCCGAATGGAAGATAGGCGACCTCACCGGCCGCTCCCCGCGCGCCGGCGTGAAGCCGGCCGTCGACGACCAGGCCCATCCCCAGACCGGTCCCCACCAGCAGGTAGACGAAGGTTCGGAAGCTCTTCCCCCAGCCTCCCGCCAGCTCGCCGAGCGCCGCCAGGTTGGCGTCGTTGGCCACCGACGTTCGGCCTCCGAGCTCGCCTCGAAGGGCGTCGAGGAGACCGGGCCGGCCCCAGCGGCGGATCCGGGAGGAGAGCAGCAGGGTCCCGTCGACGGGATCGAAAACTCCCGGGCTGCCCACCATGGTCCAGGCCACGTCGGGCCAGAGCACACCGGCGCTGCGCGCAACGTCCCGGGCCAGGGTGCTCACCACCCGTACCAGGTTGGGCGCGCTGCGGGCGGCGTTGCGGACGTCCCGCCGCGCCACCACGGTGCCGCTCAGGTCGGCCATCGCGCAGCGCAGCCAGCTGCGTCCGACATCGACTCCGACCACGTGCCCCTCGCCCGGGGCCTCCTCGAAGAGCAGGGCGGAGCGGCCGCGACTGGGGCTGCTCGGCCCGGCTTGGCGCACCAGCCCGGCCCGCTCCAGCGTCACCAGGATCGCCCCCACGGTGGGCTGGGACAGGCCGGTCTCCTCGGCCAGCATCGGCCGCGTGATGGGGCCGCCGCGACGCAGGCGCTCCAGCACGGCTCTCTCGTTGAGGGTACGCATCCGCCGCCGCCGCCCCGCCGGGGGACGTGGCCGGCGGTCGCCCGCCGGACGGTCTGGATCGACGATCGGGTCAATTCAGTGGCTCCATCAACCCGAATCCACGGCCCGGCGCGGGGACGACGCTGAGGCGACCCTCCAGCTCTGCGCCGAGCAGTTCGGGCTCGATTATCGGCCGCCAGGTTAGCTGGTATGGACCAGTTCGTCAAAGGGTTGGGTAGGAAGGGTTGGGTAGGAATCGCCGGCGCCCCGGCCACCGCCTCGTGCGCGGTATGTGTGCCGTCGTCGCCGCGGGCGGTCAGCCGTGCCCGTCGCCGCCGGACCTTGTCGGCCCTGGGCTCTGCGTCGCTGGGAGTCGGGGGGCGTCGAGGCCGACGTGGAGCTGGTAGCGATCCCCCCGGTAGGCGGAGACGGTCAGCTCGACCGGACGGCCCTCCGCGAAGGCCCGGCGCTCGACCAGCAGCACCGCGCTGCCCGGCCTCAGCTCCAAAAGCACGGCGTCATCCGGATCCACGATCCCCGCCTCGATGGTCTGCTCGCCGTGGTCGAGCTCGATGCCGAAGTGCTCCTCGAGGATCGCGTAGAGCGAGTGGTCGGTCAGCGTCACGTCGTCGAGTCCCGGAGCGACCAGAACCGGGATGTACGAGCGCTCGACCGCCATCGGCACCTCGTCCGCGGTGCGCAGCCGCACCATCATGTGGACGGGGTCGCCGGGGCTCAGCCCCAGCCGTTTGGCGACCTGACCGCTGGCCGCGCCGACCCGACGCTGCAGGTCGCGGGAGCCCGGCCGCTGCCCGCGGGCGAGCATGTCCTCAGTGAAGGAGGTGAGCCGCAACGGCATCTCCGCCTTGGGGCGGGCGACGAAGGTCCCCTTCCCGGCAATCCGGTAGAGCCGGCCCTCTGCAACCAGGTGGTTGATCGCCTGCCGCACCGTCATCCGGGAGAGCCCGTAGCGGTCGACCAGCTCGCGCTCCGAGGGGATGAGCGCGTCGTAGGCGAGCTCGGCGTCGATCACGTCGAGCAGGATCTCGCGAAGCTGGGAGTACTTGGGAACCGAGCTCTGCGGGTCAATCAACACCGACTTCATCCGGGACGCTCTCCAGCTGGGACTCGATGGCGGTCTGCGCGGCGCCCGCGCGTGGGACGGAGTCCATTATTCCTCGCCACAGCGAGGCTACGCGGTGATCACCGGCCCGGTGACCGGTGCCCCTGACGGGGCGACCCGTACCTGAGACCAGAGTAGTCTTGTTGGTACGAGTTGGCGGGCTCATCGGAAACCTGTGCTCCTCGAGGTAGCTCAGGAAGACCTCCGCCCCTCTCGTCGTCCAGCAGCCCCAACATTCCTGCCGCCGCGTGGGTAATCAACCAGGGGTGGTTCCGGGGCGGCAATCCGGCGAGCCTGGACATGATCAACCAGACCCTTCGCCCGGTCGACGTCCAGGCGGTGACGCCCGAGTTGTTCCAACCCGGGCCAGCGACCCCGGCCAGCTTCGGCGACCCCGTGCGATACCTCATTCACCACGGCTACACGCAGTTGACGACCTACCAGCCGGCCAGCCGATTCTGGCCGTTCCAGTGGATCGAGGGCGGCTGACTGCTCGCGCTCTCCCTACTCCTGATCGCCGCGACCATCGCAGCGACGAGCGTCAGACCGCTTCGGATCACCGGACCCCTCTCGCCAGCGGCCGCAAGCGCACGCGCGAAGACGCTTTCCGGGAGGTTGTCCCAGCCGGCGGGCTCTGCACCCCCTCGCCTCGACATGTCGAAGGTTGCCGCGGTGAAGTCGCGACTGATCTCGGTGGCCAGGTCGCCTTGTCTCTGCATCATTGCGCCGCCAGTGCCTCCCGCGTTGCCTCCGCGACACGGGTGATCGAGGCGTTCGAGACGCCGACCGCGGCGCACAGGTGGCGAGTAGGTATCACCGCCACATGCCTCGAGCCCCTCCACGGTGGCGCGGGCCCACGTCCCTTCCAACGCATCGAGCCTCCGGCCCGCAGTCCAAGCTGCCAGCTCGGGAGCGCTCGCACATAAGGCGTCCAGTGCCGGGCGGCCGTTCGCAACGATCGCCCGGGGCTGGATGTCTCGCAGCATGGCCAACGTCAGCGGCCACTCGTGCGCCAGCACCGCGGGGTCATCGCATCCCTCGCCGCCCTCGCTGCGGAAGCGGATGATCTCCAGCACCAGCCCGTCCGCTCCGAGGTGGAATTCGCTTCCCACCGCGGTCACTCCGATGCGCTGATACTTTCGATACAGCATGTCCCACTGATCCTCGGGCGCGTCGAATCGCGCCTCGCAAAAGGACAGCCAATCCTCGTAGTCGGTCGCGATGGTGGGGACGGCTTCCTGCGGATTGTAGCTGGGGTTATGTCCAAGGAAGACCAGGCCTGCGCTCGCCGTGCGTCCGTCGAACGGCTCCGGCAACTGCCACCGGTCGTCGGGAACACCATGCTGGAGGTTACGGAATTCATGGCAGGGGTGGCTCGGTTCGGCGTAGGCCGCGTGCGCATCGTCGAAGACTGCGTGCGGATTTCGGGTGAAAGCGATCACCCGTTTCGGTTGAATCCGACCACCTGTTTCGGCGGAATCCGACCAGGCATTTCGGTTGAATCCGATCACCTGTTTCGGTGAATCCGACCACC
>PLTL01000162.1 GCA_003164475.1 Candidatus Dormiibacterota bacterium
CAGGGGCTAAAGCCCCCATCGATTTTGACCAGTCCATGGCGGAACTGAAGTCCCGCCCTATCAAGACAGGGCCGAGGGCGTATCTTTCGCGGCTATACCGGCTGAGCGCCTCGCACAGGTTGCACACGGAGGCGTATACGGAGGAGGAGAACCGGGCGGTCTATGGCANNAAGTGCAACAACCCGCATGGGCATGGGCATAACTATGGGATCGTGGTGACCGTGGGCGGGCCGGTACACGCGGAGACGGGGATGGTTTGCGACTTGGGTGAGCTGGATGGGTTTGCGCGAGTCCATCTGTTGGAACGATTCGATATGAAGAACCTGAACACGCTGGATGAGTTTGACCAGGCGGTGCCGACGACGGAGAACTTTACACGAGCTGTCTACCGCATCTTTCAAGGGTTTGGCGCGGCGCGGGTTGTGCGGGTACGGATCGAGGAGACGGGGAACAATTCGTTTGAGTACAGCGAAGAGTTAGGAAGGACTGAGACGCTATGAGCACACGGACAGTTTTGGAAGAGGGATTGGCGGCGGGGCTGACGACGCAGGAGATTTATCGAGAGCTTCTGTTGCGGATGGGCGAAGACCCGTCGCGCGATGGGCTGGCGGAGACTCCGGAGCGGGTGGAGAAGGCGATGGCGTTTCTGACTCAGGGCTACACCATGGACGTGGCGACGGTGCTGAATGGGGCGCTCTTCGAGGTGGACTACGACGAGATGGTGATGGTGAAGGACGTCGAGTTCTATTCGCTGTGCGAGCACCACATGTTGCCGTTCTTCGGCAAGGTGCATGTGGCGTATGTGCCGAATGGCAAGGTGATCGGGTTGTCCAAGATCCCGCGGCTGGTGGAGATGTTCTCGCGACGGCTGCAGGTGCAGGAGCGGATGACGACGCAGATCGCAGATGCGATTGCTGAAGCGATTGCGCCGCAGGGGGTGGGGGTGATCGTGGAGGCGCAGCATCTGTGCATGATGATGCGCGGCGTGGAAAAGCAGCACTCCGCCACCGTCACCTCGGCCATGCGCGGCGTCTTCAAGACCCAGCTCCAGACGCGCAACGAATTTCTCTCGCTGGTCCGACGCGGCGGGAACGGCGCTTAAACGCCTCTGTTCAATACCACGTAGTCTGGTAGGGGATGAACGGTCTACTGGTCCTCGATAAGCCGGCGGGAATGACCTCCCACGATGTGGTCGAGATTGTGCGCCGTGCCACCGGCGAGCGCTCCGTCGGCCACCTGGGCACGCTCGATCCCATGGCGACCGGAGTGCTCCCGCTGCTGCTGGGCCGGTATACCCGGCTCGCCCAGTTCTTCGGCACCGCGGACAAGAGCTACGAGGGAACGATCCGCTTCGGCTTCGCCACCGACACCTTCGACGCCGAGGGCGCGCCAGCCACCGAACCGCAGCCCCTGGCCTTATCCCTCGCCGAGCTTCGCAATCTGGCTGCCCGATTCCACGGCGAGATGCAGCAGGTCCCACCCATCTTCTCCGCGAAGAAGATCGCAGGCGTACCGGCGCATAAACTGGCCCGCGCCGGCAAACCCGTCGACGTCAAGCCTGCGCGCATTATGATTCGCCGCTTTGAACTGCTCTCGCTGGAAGGCACATCCCCATCGGAGATGGAGGCACGCTTCGAGATGCAGGTCTCAGCGGGAGGCTACGTGCGCTCCGTGGCCCACGAGCTGGGCCAGCTTGCCGGATGTGGCGCGCACCTGGCCGCGCTTCGCCGCACTCAGGCGGGCGCATTCACCCTGGTGCAGGCCATTGCACTCAACGATCTCAAAGCGCTCGCCGGCGCGCCTGAAGAGATCGAGCGCCGCCTTCCCCACCCGCGCACCCTGCTTCCCGAGATGCCCTCCGTCACCGTCGACGAGCAGGACGCAGGCCGTCTGCGCAACGGCATGCAGGTCAACCTTCCCGACTTCTCCAACGCGCCGCTGGTCAAGGTCTTCACCAGCCCCACGGAGTTGCTCGCCATCGTCAAGCGCATCGCCGGCACGCTGATGCAGCCTATCGTCGTCCTTGGATAAGAGCTCGCGCCCTACTTCTTCAGCAGCGGCTCCACCAGCGGCACCACATTGTGCGCCACAATTGCATTGCCCTTCGCAGTCGCATGGGTGTTGTCTCTCTGCATCATCCCCGGGACCCCATACACATTCTTCAGCAGGAACGGCAGCAGCGGAACCCGGTACTTCTTAGCCAGTAGCCTGTAGGTCTCGTCGAACTGGCGAATGTAGTCCTGCCCATAGTCCGGCGGCAGCGTGATCCCGGCCAGCGCGACCTTGATGCCCGCGCCCTTCAGCGTGCCCACGATCCGGTCGAGATTCGCCCGCGAATCCTCAATCCGCAAACCGCGAAGCCCGTCGTTGCCGCCAAACTCCACTACCACCACCGCCGGACGCAGCGCCAGAATATCCGGCAACCGCTGCACGCCGTCCTTGGTGGTGTTGCCGCTGATCCCCTCGTTGTCCACCCGGTAGCTGTAATGCAGCTTGTCGAGGTCTGCCTGTAGATAGTCGGGGTAGCTCTGGCCCGGATCGGTGCCCAGGCCCGCGGTCAGGCTATCGCCAAAGCAAACCAGCAGCGGACGCGTGTCGTTGTGCTTCTCACTGCTCCGCGCTGGGGCCTGAACCGTATCCTTCGACTGGCCTGCGGCATCCGCAGGGGCAGTTGCGTGCGACACCGCAGAGTCGGAGTGAGGCCCTGCGGCAGAATCGGACGCGCCGCTGCTTGCGTGGCATCCCGACAGCGCCAGCAGAAAACCCGCTAGAATCGAGAGATAGTGAACTTTACCCATAGTCCCAACGTATCAAGTCTATAGATTCCTGCGGTAATGCGGACGACGCAGAGGGAGACACCGGCTTCGTGATCGACGACCCAGGCAAGACGCAACCGATGATTGAAGTCCATGAGCTGCGCAAGTCGATTCGCAACGGCACGCGGACTGTGGACATCCTGAAGGGCCTCGACTTCACCGTGCCCAAGGGCGAGTTCGTCGCCATCATGGGGGCCTCCGGCAGCGGCAAATCCACTTTGCTCGGTCTGCTCGCCGGGTTGGACACGCCCAGTTCCGGCTATGTTCGCCTCAACGGCACCGCCATCAGTTATCTGCCTGAAGACCAACTTGCCCAGGTGCGCGGCAAGACGGTCGGCTTCGTCTTTCAGTCCTACCAGCTCATCCCCACCCTTACCGCACTGGAGAATGTGCTCCTGCCGCACGAGCTGAACGCGGACGGCGACGGCCTGCCGCGCACGCGCCAACTGTTGACCAGCGTCGGCCTCGGCGACCGCATGGACCACTACCCGGTGCAGCTCTCCGGTGGCGAGCAGCAGCGGGTGGCGCTAGCCCGGGCCCTGATCTCCGACCCCGCCGTCCTCCTCGCCGACGAGCCCACCGGCACCCTGGACTACCACGCCGGCCGGGGGGTCCTGGAGCTGCTCCTCCGGCTCAGCCGCCAGGAGGGGCGGACCATCGTCCTGGTCACCCACGACGTCCGCACCGCCGCCTACGCCGAGCGGGTGGCGATCATGCTCGACGGGGAGTTCAGGGAGGTGGTGGAGCTGGGCCGACGGACCGTCCACGACACCGCGCCGCTGTTGGAGCGGCTCGGGGTCCATGGCCTCTGAGGTCCCGGGCCGGAGGTGATACCCCTCCTCTGGCGCCGGGTGGCGCTGGCCAGGCTGGTCCTGGGGGTGCTGGCCCTGGGCCTGGGGGGCGGGGCCGTCCTGGGCACCCAGCTGGCCGCCGGGGCCCTCCAGCGCCAGACTGCCACCGCGGTCCGGGAGCGGGCCGGAGCGGCCGAGTACGACATACAGCCCTTCAACGCGCCCGGGTTCACGGGGCAGCAGGTGGAGGCGATCTCCAAGCTGGCGGCGGTGACCGAAGCCTCCCCTCTGGAGGAGAAGGCGGACCTGGCCGAACTGCCCTCCCACGGCTTCCGCCAGGTGCTGCTGATAGTGGCCGGCCGGGACGGGGTTGCCCTCCGGCCGCTGCCGGTGGTGCGCGGCTCCAGGCCCAGGTCGCTCCACCAGATCGCGGTGAGCCAGCACCTCAGCCCGGGGATCTCGGTTGCGACCGGTGCCAAGACCCCGGGCAAGGTCGGCATCGGCCAGAACCTGGAACTGGTGAAGTCGGCTGGGGTTGGGGCCTTCAGGGTGGTGGGGGTGGTCTCCGACGCCAGTCCCGGGGCCCCCTTCACCGAGGATGCGGTCTACATCACCCCGGCCGCGGCGCGCAGCCTCTTTGCGGCGGGGCTCCAGGTCCGTGACGTCGCGGTCCGACTGCGCCGGGGGGCCACCGTCGGCCAGCTCCTCCGTGAGCTCTCCAGCTCGGTCCACACCCAGTACACCATCAGCGACCCCCGGGCCCTCCCCGACAGCGACCCGGCCGGTGAGCTGCGCCCGATCCTGGACGCGATCACCGCGCTCAGCCTGGTGCTGGCCTTCGCCGTGATCGCGGCGACCTTCAGCTCGGTGGTCCTGGACCGGCGTCGGGAGATCGGCCTGGTCCGGTTGGCCGGGGCCAGCCGGGGCCTGATCTTCCGGAGTTTCCTGCGCGAGGCCGGCGCCGCCTCGGCCGTCGGCGCCGCGCTCGGCGTGGGGGTTGGGTACCTGCTGGCCGAGGTCCTGCTCTCGATCTCCAGCCCCTCCGGGGTGAGTCCGCTGCCCAGGGTCCAGCCCGACCCGGGGTGGACCCTGGCCGCCTTCCTCCTGGTGCTGCTGCTGGGGCTGGCTGCCTCAGCCCTTCCCGCGCTCCAGGCCTCCAGGATCCCCCCGCTGGAGGCGGTCCGGCTGCCGGCCGCCGGTCGGGGTTGGGGGTGGCGCCTGCAGAGCCCCCTGATTCTGGTGGGAGGTTTGGGGGCCTACTTCTTCTTCCAGAGCGGCGGCTCCGCGGGGGTGGGACTGGGCGCTGTCTGCGCCTACATTGCCGTCTGCGCCGCCCTCGCCTGGGTGGGGCTGGCCCTGGTCCGAGGGCTGGGGTCGGTGATCGCGCCACTGTTGGGGGTGCCGGTGGCTGCCATCGCGGCCCGGGCCCGCACCCGCCCCGCCCGGACCTCTCTGGCCCTGGCCAGCCTCTTCGTCAGCGTCGCGACCGCCACCGGGCTGGTCGGCCTGTCGGCCGCCGCCCTTGACGCCGGCCAGGTCTGGGTCAGCCACCTCTTCGTGGGCCAGTATCTGGTCGTCAGCCCGGTGGTCCAGAGCCAGCGGGTCAAGGACCAGCTCCTCAGCGAGATCGCCGCTCGCACCAGCAGCAGCACCGTGGTCGCCGCGGCCCCGGTCCGCTTCGTCGACGGCCGGATCGGCCATGTGGCGGTTTCCCTGGCCGCCACCTCGGCCACCGCCTACGCGCTCAGTGGTGCCCTCCAGTTCGTCCACGGCGATCGCGGCACCGCCCTGGTTCAGCTGGGCGCCGGCACCGGTGTGTTGCTCCCGCTGGAGCTGGCGGACAGCCTGGGCGACGGGGTCGGATCGAGGATCCGGGTGGTCACCACCACTGGATCCGCCACCTTCCGGGTGGCCGGGGTGGTAGAACACAGCCTTCCCGGACCGGCCGGCCAGGAGACCATCGTGGTGGACAGCACAATCGCGAGGAAGGACTTCGGGTCGGCGGCCGAGGGCTTCAACCTGATTCAGCTGCAGCTGCGTGGACACGGGGATCTCCAGCGCCCGGTGGCGCTGGCGGCGTTCAAGTACGGCATGGAGGAGGAGACGGTGTCCTCAGTCCGGCAGGGGGTTGACCTGGCGGTGGAGCACGACATCGCCGCCCTCTCGGCGCTGGCGATGGTGGGGGTGGTGATCGCCATCCTGGCCGCGGTCAACACCGTGGTCCTGGGCGCTCGTGAGGGGGTCAGGGACATGGCCCTGCTCAGGGTCGTGGGCCTCAGCCGGGGCGGGGTGCGTCTGGCGGTGATGGGGGAGGCGCTGGCCACCGCACTGGTCGGCTGCGCCCTCGGGACGGCGGTTGGGATCGGGCTGATAGTGCCCGAGGTGCACGCCGCCAGCTCGGCCGCCCTACCCCTCTCCTTCACCGTCCCGGGGCCGGTGCTACTGGCCGTGGTGGTGGCGGTGGTGGCCGCCATCCTGATCGCGGCGGTGATCCCCGCCCACCAGCTCGGCGACCTCGACCCGATTGCCGCGCTCGCCGTGGAGTGACCTCGGGGTGACTGCGAGGCCGGGGGCGGGGAGCCTTGAGGAGCTGCTGGAGAGCCGCAGCCGGCGGCTGCGCTGGGTGTTGCTGGGGCTGACGCTGGGCTTCATAGCCGGGCTGGCTCTGTATGCCCTCGGCCATGAGTTCCCTCCCCATCCGTGGGGCCTGGCCAACGACTACCGGGACTTCTTCGCCGCCGCCACCTTGATCGGTCGGGGAGTCGATCCCTACCACCTCGGAGTCCTGCGGGCAGCGGAGCAGGCGGCCGACGCCTACCCCCTTCTCCACCTGGGCGTGGGCCCCTTCGTCGACCCCCCGGTGACGGCGTGGGCGGTTTTGCCCCTCGCCCACCTCAGCTTCTGGGTCAGCTTCGGGGTCTTCACGGCCCTCTCCGCGATCCTGGTGGTGATCACCCTCACCCTGCTGGCCCGCGATCTGGGGTGGCGCCACACCGCCATCCTGGCCGCCGCCGCGCTCACCTCGTGGATCGGCCTGCTGGGACTGGTGAGCGGTCAGTTTGATGCCCTGCTCTTCGCCGCCCTGGCGGGCTCGATGCTGCTTGCCTGGCACGAGCGGGGCCTGGCCGCCGGCTGCGTCCTGGCCGTCATCCTGCTCAAGCCGGACCTGCTCTGGCCGGCCCCGATCTTCCTTTTCCTGGCGCTTTGGCCCAACCGGGCTCGGGCCTGGCACTTCGCCGCGGGCTTCCTGGGGGTGGCCCTGCTCTTCATCCTCGCCAGCTGGTCGCTGCTGCCCAGTTGGTGGCATGCGCTGGGCCACTTCGCGGCTGGGGTAGGCTCCCGGCAGCCCGACCTCGCCGGGCTGCCGGGGCTGCTGAGGGCTGCCCCGGCCTCCTGGGGGCTGGGCACCGGGGTGTCGGCCCCGCTCACCCTGCTCCTGGTCGCACTGGCCCTGGTGACGATGGCGATCTTCGGAGCCTGGATGATGATGTCGCCCGACTGGCGCCGGGTCAGCCCGGTGGGCAGGATCGCCTGGGCGGTGGCCCTCCCGGTCGGGATCTGGCTGGCGGCGACCCCCTACGGCCACCCCAACGACGACCTCCTGCTCCTGCCGCTGTTCATGCTCACCGTGGGCCGGGACGCCCGCCGGGTCCACGGTCTCGGTCTCGGCCTCTCGGCGGCTGCGGCCGCAGTGCTGCTGTTGATCTGGCCCGCCGGGATCCTGCCCTGGGAGCTCGGGGCGGCGGCCTTGGTCGCGCTGACGGTCCTGCTCTGGCGGCGCCGCACCGACTCCCGGCTGACCGGCTTCGGGGCCGGCGCCTGCGTGCTGGCACTGGCGCTGCTGCCGCCCCTCTGGGCCTTTCACACCCTGGCGGTGGGGCTGACCCCGCTGGCGGTCCTGGTCCTGGTCGTGGAGGGAGGGCGGACCTGCTGGATGGAGGTGGGTGGGGCGGGCACTGGCCCGGCCTACTTCCCGGAACCGGCCCCGGCGGCGGTTGCCCAGAATCCCGCCGGGGCATAATGCCTTGACACCATGAGCGTCTTCAGCCGGATCTACGACCCCACCCGCAGCGAGCTCCGGCGCCACTCCGGCGAGGTTACCGCCATCGGCCGCCTGGGGGACCGGATGGCGGCCCTCTCCGACGCCGAGCTGCTCGCCAAGACCGAGGAGTTCAAGGGCCGCCTGGAGGAGGGCGAGGAGCTGGACAGCCTCCTCGTCGAGGCCTTCGCCACGGCCCGGGAGGCCGCCCACCGCAAGATCGGGCTGCGGCCGTTCGATGTCCAGTGCCTGGGGGCCATCGTGCTCCATCAGGGCAAGATCGCCGAGATGANNGACCGGGGAGGGCAAGACCCTGGTGGCGGCGCTGCCCCTCTACCTCAACGCGCTCACCGGCAGGCCCTGCTTCCTGGTCACGGTCAACGACTTCCTGGCCCGTCGGGATGCCGGTTGGAACGCCCCCATGTTCCAGGCCCTGGGGATGCGCGTGGGGGTGATCATCCCCGACCAGTCGCTCATCTACGACCCCGAATACGTTGACGAGCAGCACACCGACGTGCGCCTGCGCCACCTCCGCCCGGTCTCCCGCCAGGAGGCCTACCGGGCCGACGTGGTCTACGCCA
>PLTL01000296.1 GCA_003164475.1 Candidatus Dormiibacterota bacterium
CGGGTCGCCGCAGCTGACGGCTGCCAGCAGGAGCTCACCCGCCGAGACCGGACTGGAGGGCACCACCACCCGCAGACCTGGCATGTGGCTGAAGAGTGTCTCCGGGGAGTCCGAGTGGAGCTCGGGAGCCCTGGTGCCGCCACCGTAGGGAATCCGAACCACCAGGTGGAGTCCGTACTGGCCCCGGGTGCGCCAGCGGAAGCGGGCGGCCTGGGAGACCAGCTGTTCGAAGGCGGGGTACACGAAGGCGTCGAACTGGACCTCAACGATGGGGTGAAGGCCCACCAAGCTCATCCCGATGGCCGCCCCGATGAACCCTGACTCACAGAGCGGAGTGTCCACGACCCGGTCCGGGCCGAACCGAGCCTGGAGCCCCTGGGTAGCCCGGAAGACCCCGCCGTTGGCGCCGATGTCCTCCCCGAGCAGGAGGGAGTCCGGATCCTCCTCGAGCACCTGGCCCAGTCCTCTGGTGATCGCCTCGACCAGGTTCAGGCCGGCCTCCTCGACCACGCTCAACGGTGCTCCACAAGCTTCCAGGACGGCTCTCGGAGCCCGTCCGGAAGAAGTCCCCAGGGAGTCGAGCCGTGCACCGTGGCCGCGATCTCCTCGATCGGCACCGGCGGCACCTGTTCCAGAGCCGCCCCCACCGCGCGGAGCTCTTCGGCACAGTCCGCCCTGATCCGGTCCAGCTCCTCCTCGGTGGCCAGCCCAGCCCTGACCAGGGCCAGCTGCGTCCGGCGGAGCGGCTCCATGGGCTCCCAGAGCCGGTCGAGCTCCACCGGGCGGTAGAGCGAGGGTTGATCGGCGGTGCCGTGGGGGCCAAGGCGATACCCGATAGCCTCGATCAGGGTGGGACCCCCGCCGGCCCGGGCCCGCTCGGCCGCCTCCCGGACCGCCTGATAGCAGGCGAAGACGTCGAAGGCGTCGACGCGAACTCCGGGCATGCCGTAGGCGGAGGCCTTCTCGGCCAACCTGGTGACCCGGGTTTGACGGCTGACGGGGGTGCTGATCGCCCACTGGTTGTTGCTGATCAGGAAGATCACCGGGGCGCGCACCACCGCCGCCAGGTTGCAGGCCTCGTGGAAGTCACCCTCCGAGGTGGCACCGTCGCCTCCGTAGCCCAGCGCCACCCAGTCCCCGCCGCGGTACCTCGACCCCCAGGCGGCCCCGACCGCGTGGGGGAGGTTGGTCGCCACCGGTACGCAGATCGGAGCCACCCGATACCGCATCACGTCGTGCCAACCCCCGGGATGCCCGCTCCAGAGCAGCATCGGTACCAACGGGGGACATCCCCGCAGCGTCACCAGCGCTGCCTGCCGGTAGGTGGGGAAGAGCCAGTCCCGGCTGTCCAGCGCGAGGACGCTGGCAGCCTGTAACCCCTCCTCTCCGAAGTAGGTGGGATAGGTGCCCAGACGGCCCTGCCGCTGCAGGATCACCGCCCGCTCGTCGAACGCCCGCAGTCGGGCCATCGCCGAGAACAGCTCCAGAGCAAGCTCGCGGGGCCACAGCCGCAGCGCGGCGAGCATCGAGTCCGGCTCCAGCCCCAGGATGGTGCTGGCCCCGTCCAGCAGTTCAGCCCCCGGGGCACCCGCCATGGGGCCCCGAGGCGGACTGGGAAGTGTGCTGGTCATGTGGCCCTGGTCCGCACAGCGCCGCTAACTGTAGCAACGTGGCAGCCTCCGCCTCTGCGGGTACAGTTGACAACTGGACGGGGCAATCTTCACTTCAGCCCGGCTGGGAGCAACTCATTTCGATCACGATCGAGCCGTCCGAGTACGACCCCAGAATCGATCCGGCCGCCCCGGGGGTTGTGCCCATGGCCTCTGAGAGTCCGCGCGGCCCGGATCGGGGTGCGGCGCCCCTCAACTCCGGGCCTAACCCGGATGCCTTCTTCATCACGCTGGTGAGGAAACTGCCCCGCGCCCAGGCGGTGACCGAATCCTGACCCCGTCCCCCCGGCGCGTGGCGGTCATCGGGGCTGGGGTTTCCGGGCTGTCGGCCGCTGCCGAGCTGGTCCGGCTCGCCCGCGATGAGCAGACTCCGGCCTCGATCGCGCTGTTCGAGGCGGATGGCCGGCCCGGAGGCCAGATCGCCACCTCGGAGTTCTCCGGCACGGGCATCGAGCTTGGCGCAGAGAGCCTTTCCTTCGGTGGTGTGGAGACCGAAGCGGCGATCGAGAATCTGGGCCTGACTCCCCGCCTGGTGCGGCCCCAGACGTCGGCAGCCGGGGTCTGGGACGGCCGCAAGCTGGTGCCCATGCCCCAGGATTCCGTCCTCGGGGTACCCCTCCATCCCTGGAGGAGCGACGTGATCCGCGCGGTGGGGCCTCTTGGGGCGGCTCGTGCCGCCCTGGAGTCGCTGTTGCGCCGAGGATCCCCGGAACCGGATGGGGCCCTGGGCGACCTGGTGAGAAAGCGGCTGGGCAGAGCGGTCCTGAGCCGATTGGTCGATCCGCTCCTGGGCGGCCTCTACGCGGGGCCCGCGGACGAGCTCAGCACCGGGGCGGTCGCCCCCCAGTGGCTCANNGCTGGCGGCCATCGACCAGAGTGGCTCCCTTCTTCAGGGATTGCGCCAGGCAGCGCGAGGCCAGCTGCAGGAGCCCCGTTCAACCCTCGTCGCCAGCTTCGACGGCGGGCTTCAGACCCTCGTCGACGCGCTGCTAGCAGCCATCCCCGCCGGCAGCCTCCAGGCCAACCGACCGGCGACCGCGATCGAGCCGGTCGAAGGCAACCACGTCCGGGTCCATTCCAAGGGGCACCCGGCCGAGGAGTTCGAGGGGCTTCTCATGGCCGTGCCAGCCCCAGCGGCCGCCACCTTGCTGAAGCCGATCTCGGAGGGAATGGGCGATCTCCTGCGCCGCCTCGAATACGCCTCGGTAGCGACCATCGCCCTGGCCTACCCCGAGACCAGTGTGGCCCGACAGCTGCTGGGAAGCGGCTTCCTGGTCACCCGGAGGCCCCGGCGCGTCGTGACCGGCTGCACCTTCATGGACCGCAAGTGGCCACACCTGCGCCAGGCCGGCCGGACCATCCTGACGGCCTCGGTGGGCAGCTTCGGCGACGAGTGGGCTCTGAACCTGGACGACACCACCCTGATCACGTCGGTTCACCTCGAGCTGCGTCGAATCCTGGGGCTGAACGGGCTACCCCTCGAGGCCAGGATCCAGCGCTGGCACGGCGCCCTCCCCCAGTACCGAGTCGGCCACCTCGCCTGGCGGGCCAGCGTCGAACGGGCCGCTGCCGCGCTGCCTCTGCGGATCGAGCTGGCCGGAGCCTCCTTCGGAGGGGTCGGCGTGGCCGCCTGTCTCAATGGCGGCGCCGGCGCTGCCGGCCGGCTCTGGCGACGCCTGGGCGATGCCGGGCCAGCCCCAGAGCGGCCGCCGGGACTTGCTGAGACAATCGAGAGGCTGTGAGCTCATCTGCTGACGCCCTGGCTGGGCACCTCGACGATGGCCTGAACCGCGGGGGCAGGCCAACCCTGGGCAAAGAGGCAGAGGTGCAGGTGCGCCGGCTGCTGTCCCGCATCGGGGATGACCCCGACCGCCAGGGGCTGCGCGAAACCCCCCGACGGGTGGCCGAGAGCCTTGCCTTCCTCACCTCTGGCTATCGGCTCGACCTGGACCAGATCCTCGGCCAGGCGATCTTCGAGGAGCGCTACGACGAGTTGGTACTGGTCCGGGACATCACCTTCTACAGCCTCTGTGAGCACCACCTCCTCCCCTTCTTCGGCGTGGCTCACGTGGGCTACCTGCCGGCTGGCCGGATCATCGGGCTGAGCAAGCTGCCCCGACTGGTGGATGCTTTCGCCAAGCGCCTGCAGGTCCAGGAGAGGATGACCAGCGAGATCGCCCAGACCCTCCAGCGCTACCTGGAGCCACGGGGGGTAGGAGTGGTGCTGGAAGCGGACCACCTATGCACCATGATGCGGGGGGTCGAAAAGCCAGGGAACCGCACCATCACCAGCTACATGACGGGAATCTTCCGGAGAGACCCCCGGACCAGGGCAGAGTTCATGGGCCTGATTCGCGGTGGCCAATGAGTAGCCGGCGAGAGCTGGGTGGCCTGGCGCTGGCGGAGCTCCGGTCGATGCTCGCTGAGATGGGCCAGCCGGGCTATCGGGCGACGCAGGTCCGCGAGCAGGCCTGGACCGGCGGCGCCAACGGGTTCGAGGAGATGCTGACCTTGCCGGGAACGCTCCGCCAGCGGCTGGCCGAAGAGCTGTGTTTTCAGAGCCTGGCGCTGTGCCTGCAGACCTCCTCCGATCGAGGCCTCACCAACAAGCTTCTGCTCCGCGCCCACGACGGCCAGGAGTTGGAGACGGTCCTGATTCGACACCCCGGCGCGACGGGCGGGCGGGCCCGCAACACCGTCTGCGTCAGCTCACAGGTCGGGTGCGCGATCGGGTGTGTCTTCTGCGCCACCGGTCAGCTGGGGTTGCGCCGCAACCTCCAAGCGGCCGAGATCGTGGATCAGGTCCGGGCCGCCGCCACGATCTGGCGGAGGTCGGACCTGGGTTCGCCCACCAACGTGGTATTCATGGGGATGGGCGAGCCTCTGCACAACTATCAGGCGGTGGTGTCCGCGATCCGTCTCCTCCAGGAGTGGGGAGTCTCGCCGCGCCACGTGGTCGTGTCCACCAGCGGACTGGTACCCGAGATCGACCGGCTGGCGGCTGAGGGGCTGCCCCTCCGGTTGGCGATCTCGCTCCACGCCGCCACCGATGAACTCCGAAACCGTCTGGTCCCCCTCAACCAGCGCTACCCCCTGGACCAGTTGCGGGCGGCCGCCCAGCGCTTCACCGACTCCACCGGGCGCCGGGTGACTCTTGAGTACGTCCTGATCCGAGGGGTGAACGACCGGAAGGAGGACGCCTGGGCGCTGCGTCGGCTGGCGGCCAGCGCCCAGGCCCACGTCAACCTGATCCCCATGAACCCCATCCCCGACAGCGAGCTCGCCGCGCCCTCGGAGCCGACCTGCCGCGCCTTCGCGGCCCTCGTCGGTCCGCGGGCCAGCATCCGCTTCTCCAGGGGCGGCCGCGCCACCGCAGCCTGCGGCCAGCTCCGGGCCACGATGGCAGCCCAGCCGAGAAGGACCGCAAGCGCTGCCGCCGCCGAGCTCGCACTGCTTGGGGAGCCTTCCCGGAACTGACCGCTGTCAGCCGGTTCGGGTTCCTGACTGTGGGAACCGGTTCGGCGTGCCCTGCCATGTGGCCGCTCGACCCTCGTCACCACAAAAGAAAGAGACCCGGCAATGACCTACTCTCCCACCCCGTCTCCAGGGCAGTACCATCGGCGCTGACGGGCTTAACTGCTGTGTTCGGAATGGGAACAGGTGTTTCCCCGTCGCTATCGTCACCGGATCTCTAGTAGACAATACAACCAGCCCGGCAGCGGTCCTGTGACCGGCAGCCCCGCTGCGAGACTGGCGAAAGCGCGCAATGAGTGCTCCTGCTGGGGGGACCGCCCCAGAGGGCGCATCCCTGAACAGTGTGGTAGAGAGTGGTCAAGCCCTCGACCGATTAGTAC
>PLTL01000057.1 GCA_003164475.1 Candidatus Dormiibacterota bacterium
TCGGCGACAACGGCGCCGGCAAGAGCACCCTCGCCAAGTGCCTGAGCGGCGTCTACCAGCCCGATGCCGGCGAGACGCTCCTGGAGGGCAGGCAGGTCCGGCTCAGCTCTCCCGTCGCCGCCCTCCACCTGGGCATTGAGACCGTCTACCAGGATCTCGCCCTGGCCGACGACCTCGAGGCCTCGGCCAACCTCTTCCTCGGTCGAGAGCTGACCATGGGAGGGCGGCGTCTGCGGTGGCTCGGGATCCTCGACCAGAGGCGGATGCGGACCGAGTCGGCCCTCCGGGAACAATGGAACGGAAAGTCACGCCAAGGCGGGCGGGCAACACGGAGGTGGGCGGTCTCGTGAAGGACAAGGCCGAGCCGAAAGCTGGCCCGGCGCGCCCCGAGCTGGACAGGGCGCTGCTGGTCGTTCGCGCCGGGGACCAGTTGGACGTCACCAAGCTGGACCGCCTCGGCCGGTCCCTCGAGCACCTGATCGCCCTGTCGAATGACCTGCGGCGGAGGCGTCGACCTGGTCGTTGTCGACCAGGGGATCGACACCTCCACCGCGGTGGGCGGCGGCGCCGCTCAGTCCTGGTCGTCATCGGGGGCCTCGGGGTCACGTAGCTCCCGCAGGCCCCCGTGCAGCTCCGGCAGGGCGAAGGAGTACTTCCCATGCACGTTGAGGTGGCGGCGCACGAACGGTGACAGCCGGGCGACGTCGGCGGCGACGACGGGGTGGCCGAGGGCGTGTAGGCGTTCCAGGGCGGCGTTCATGTAGAAGGTGTTCCACAGCACCACGCAGTTGAGGACCAGGCCGAGAGAGCCGAGTTGGTCCTCCATGCCCTTGTAGTAGTGCTGGTACAGCTCCCCACCCTTGCCGTGGAAGACCGCCCCGGCCAGGGCGTGGCGCCCCTCTTGGAGGTTGCGGATGCCCTTGATGTCTCTGCGGTAGGCCTCGTCGTCTACGTACGCGAGGACGTGGAGGGACTTGAAGATGCGCCCGTAGGAGGCGATGGCGTCGCCAAGGGGGGTGGGTGACCCGTCGCGCTGCAGCATCCGGACCACGTCGTAGGCGGTGACGGCGCCGGTGTGGACCGAGGCCACCACACGAACGATGTCGTTCCAGTGCCTGCGCACCCGGGTGAGTTCGATCCTGCCACGAGCTGCGGTGTTCAATGGCCCGTAGTCGGCGCCCGGGTCGATCCGCCACAGCTTCTGGTCGGGAAGGTCCGCGAGCGCCGGGCGGTACTCCATGCCGAGCAGGTGCACCAGGCCGAAGACCACGTCGGAGTACGAGCCGGTGTCGGCCACGATGATCTCGGGCCGGCGCCCGCCGTCCTGGGCGAAGATGACGTCGATCATGTGCAGCGAGTCGCGTGCCGTGCCCGATACCACTTTGGCTCCGAGCCCGGCCGCCTGGTCGTTGATCATGTTGAGCCAGGTGACGCCCCGCTTGGGTCCGAAGTACTTGCGGTTCGGGCGGGCGTAGATGGAAGGGACCGGCACGACGAAGCGCATGCCGTCTACCGCTGCGACCAGGCCCCCGCCCCAGGCCTGAGCGAGGGCGATGCCGGCTTGGGCCTCGATCAGCCACCGGTTGGCAGCCGAGTAGGTCTCGGCGCTCAGGTAGGTCTGGCTCACGTGGCTGATCCGGGCCGGCTCCAGGGCGTCGACACCCGGCTTGGCGATCGGGGCGTAGCCGATGTTGAGGGCTTGGGCGGTCAGGCAGGCGGCGATGCTCACGTGCAGGTCCGCCAGACGGCTCTGGCCTCCCGACGCGGCGGTGAACGCCGCCACGAACCCCGGCTGCCAGGCCATCACCTCCAAGATGACCTCGGGCAGGTCGACCCGGGGCAGCATCGCGGTGACCTGCCTGCGCAGGTCGACCAGGCTCGGCGGCTCGGGTATGGCCACGAGGCGCTCCACGTGCAGCCGGCCGTCGTCGTCGACGCCGACCGCGGTGTTGTCCGCCACGCCAGCGGCGAAATCGCGGTAGGCCTTGTCCAGTGTCCGGGCGTGCTGGCCCAGCAGCTCGTCGGGGTCCTCGGGCAGCGACAGGGCGGTGAGCACCGCTGCCTTGGCGTTCGCCCATGCCTGGCCGTCGAGCAGCTGCGCCCTGGGGTCGCGCCAACGCCCCGAGGCCGCGGCGTAGATGTCGCCACGCTTGAGATGACGGTGGAACTGGGTCAGCACGCAGAACACGTACGAGTCCTTGTCGACGGCCCCGTCCGCCGGTGGTGGAGCGCCGAATACCAGGCGCTTCCACGACCCGTGCACCAGCGCCTCGTCGATGTCGACGACCGTGAGGCGGTGGCGGGCTCGCAGCAGCTGGGGCATGGCTTTCATGGCCGCGAGCACCGGGGTCGCCTCGGCGTTGCCCTCGAAGTCGATCACCTCGGTCAATGTCTTGAGGAACCCGCTCACCGTGGCGATCCGGGTGGCCAGCTCGGCCCGCATCGCCTCCTCGTCATCGGCGCCGGGTGGGGGGACCAGTCCCGAGACGGTGGCCACGGCGACCTCCAGCTCGCCCCGGGAGGCGACCGCCTCGATCGCGCCCCATAGCTCGCCCAGGCCGACCACCTCGCCCCGACCGGTCGTCTCCAGGACCACCCGCATCGCCTGAGCGAGGATGGCCGACGCCCTGGCCAGCCTCGGGTGTTGGCGCAGCCGTTCGGCGTTGGACTCTCGCTCGGCCTTGCCGAGCAGCTCGGTGACCATCAACAGATCGAGCAGCTCCAAGCAGTCGTCGACAGCCTTGGCCTCCAGGTGCACCACGGTGGCGAGCAGCGTCGCCAACTTGCGAGGCGCAGGGTGGCGGCGCAGCTGTGGTGCTTTGGCTGCCATCCCGTAACGGGCCAGCTCGACGAGGCGCCGATGCGGCACGACCGCGTCGAGGTCCAGTCCCCCGAGGCCCACCGCGCTGATCTCAGCGACCCGGGTGAGCGCCCGCTCCAGGTTCTTGCCCGACGGCCTGCCTGGCCCCTTGCGCCAGCGCTCCAGCTCCGAGGAACTGGCCCCCTCGTGCGCCTCCAAGACCAGCTCCAGCACACCGCGCTGCTGATCGGTCAGCAGGTCGCAGAGGGTCTCCCACAGCCGCTGGGTCGCCTGGTCCCTCACCCTGGCCACCAGCCGGGCCAGGGTGCTCACTCCTGGCAGCAGGGCCCCCCGCTCGGCCAACCAGCTCACCGCGTCGTTGAAGACAGCCTTCGGCCCGTCCCCCGTCGTCCACGCCCGTGCGTCCACCCACACTTCGAGCTCCTTGTCGACCTCGGCGAAGTCCTTCAGTCGCAGGGCCTTTTTGATCTCCTCCACGTGCTCGAAGCGGGTCGTGCGGCGCTCGACGTAGCGCCCCACACAAGACCGATCGGCGATCCTCAGCTGCTCGGCCAGGTACGCAACGACCTCCTCCGGCACGTCCAGCGGGTTGGGCAGGAACGTGCCGAGCCAACGGACCGTAGTCAGCTGCACGGCGAAGCCGAGCCGGTTATGGTGCCCACGGCACTTCGCGATCAGCACCTTGTCCACGTCATCGAGGAAGAAGATCCTCTCCAGCTCCGCCCGAGACGGCACGCCCGCGAACTGGCCGTAGGCGGCGGCCTCCCCGTCGGTCAGGAACTCAACAGGCACCGCCCCACAACGTAGAGCTCCTCACCCCCCGCCCGGAGTCCTTGGCGTGACTTTCCGTTCCATTGTTCCCGGAGGGCCG
>PLTL01000218.1 GCA_003164475.1 Candidatus Dormiibacterota bacterium
ACATGCTCCAGGCGATGAACACCGGCCATGACGGCTCGCTCACCACCGTCCACGCCAACAGCCCCGCCGACTCCCTCGCCCGGCTGGAGACGCAGGTGCTGATGGCCGGGGTGGAGCTGCCCTCCCGGGCGATCCGGGAGCAGATTGGTTCGGCCATCAACCTGGTGGTTCAGCAGGCCCGCCTCCGCGACGGGACTCGCCGGATCGTGGCCATCAGTGAGGTCCAGGGCTTCGATGGTGAGAAGGTGCAGCTGGCCGACATCTTCCAGTTCATCCAGCGGGGGGTGGATGATGAGGGTAAGGTGATCGGAGACTTCCAGCCCTGCCAGGCGCCCAAGTGTCTCGAGGACCTCGCCATCGCCGGCGAGAAGATTGACCGGTCCATGTTCGCTCCCAGTCCCAAGAGCAAGGCTTCAGCAGGGGAGACCGCTGCATGAACGTGTTAGGGATGGTCCTGGACGGGGTTGGCGCCCTGGCCCTGGGGGCCACGGTGGCATATGCCCTGTCGGTGTTGGCCCGGCGCCGCCAGGGCGGTGCGCTCGACGAGCGGGTGCGGCGGTTCGCGGAGGCCGGCGTGGGGCTCCCCATCTCGCTGCCCGACGAGGAGGGCGCCGAGGAGGAATCCGGTGGCGGTCCCCTGGAGGGGCTCCGGAGGCTACTCCTGCGGCTGCGGCGCGAGACTGAGCCCGGCGCGCCCGGGGCTGCTGGTCAGCGGCCCCGGACGGCGCGGGTCGCCGAGGCCCTGGCCCGAGCGGACGTCAAGCTCCGGCCCCTGGAGTGGTACCTGATCCGGGGCGGCACGGTGCTGGTGCTGGCGCTGCTAGCGCTGGCCATCTACCGCAACGTGATCTTTGTCGTCATCCTGGCCGTCGTCGGCGGCTTCATCCCGCCGCTCACGCTGCGCTTCCGGGAGCGGCGGCGGCTGCGCCGCTTCAACAACCAGCTGGGCGACACCCTGATCCTGCTGAGCAACGCACTCAAGGCCGGATACAGCTTCCCCCAGGCGATGGCCAGCATCGCCCGGTCCGCCGACGCACCCATATCGGAGGAGTTCGCCAGGGCCAGCCGGGAGATCCAGCTGGGGATCACCACCGACGAGTCGCTCGCCCACATGGTGACCCGGATCCGGTCCGACGACCTCGACCTGGTGGTGACCGCGGTCCAGATCCAGCGGGTGGTCGGCGGCAACCTCGCCGAGATCCTCGACAACATCGCCTTCACCATTCGAGAGCGGATCAGGATCAAGGGCGAGATCCGGACCCTGACCGCCCAGGCGCGCATGTCCGGCTACATCATCACCGCGCTGCCGATCGGACTGGCCTTGATCTTGGAGGCGGTCAATCCCACCTACATCCGGCCGCTGCTCTCCTTCGCCGGGCCCGGGCCCTACATCCTGGGCGCCTGCGTGCTCTCGGTCGCCTTCGCCTTCTACGTGATGCAGCGCATCGCCAACATCGAGGTCTGACGGATGTCCTACCAAGCCCTGAGCGTCAGCCTTGTCCTCGCGGTGGGCGTCTTCCTCATCGTCGCCGGCCTGGTCCGGCGCCAGCCCCAGGTCGACCTGCTGGATGCCCGGCTGGCCGCCTACGAGGAGCAGGCGGCACCCCGCACGCTGGAAGAGATCGAGATGAGTCAGCCGTTCGTCGACCGGTTCGTGCGCCCCTTCTTCGACCGGATCGGCCGTCGAATGACCATCCTGCAGCCCCGCGACCGGGCCCAGAAACTCCAGGCCCTCATCGACCTGGCCGGGCGCCCGCTGGGGATGAACGCGGGCAGCTTCGTGGCCCTGCAGCTGGTGCTGGCGGTGGTGGTGGCGCTGCTGGGGGTGGGGCTGACGCTGGCGCTGGCGCTGCCCTGGCCGCTGGGGCTGGTCTTCGGAGGGGTGTTCGGCTTCATCGCGCCCCAGTACCAGCTGAAGCGGATCGTCGGCGCTCGCCAGAAGGAGATCACCCTGGCCCTGCCCAACGCCCTCGACCTGCTCTGCATCAGCGTCGAGGCTGGGCTCGGATTCGACGCCGCCCTGGCCCGGGTGGTGGAGAAGTTCGACAATGCCCTCTCCCGGGAGTTCGCCTTCGTCCTCAACGAGATCCGCCTGGGCCGGCCTCGCCATGAGGCCCTGGAGGACCTCGGCAAGCGCTCCGGGGTCCCGGAGCTGAACTCCTTCATCCAGGCCCTGGTCCAGTCCGACCAGCTCGGAGTGGGGATCGCCAGGGTGCTCCGGATCCAGTCCGACGAGATGCGACGCCGGCGTCGCCAGCGGGCTGAGGCCAAGGCCCAGCAGGCCAGCCTGAAGATGCTCTTCCCGATGGTGGGCTGCATCTTCCCGGTGCTTTTCGTGATCCTGCTCGGCCCGGCCGCTATCCACCTGCTCTTCCATGTCGGCTAGCCCCCGGTCGGTGGCGGTCAGGAGCGAGTCCGGTTCCCTGGTGGCCGGCAATGTGACCGTGGCCGACGGCTTCGGGACCCGGTTGATCGGTCTGATGGGGCGCACCCGGCTGGACCCCGACGAGGGGCTCTGGCTGCTCCCCTGCAATGGCGTCCACATGTTCTTCATGCGGACCCCTCTGGACATCGCCTACCTGGACCGGCAGCACCGGGTTGTCCTTTGCGTTCCCGAGATGCGGGAATGGCGGGTCAAGCTGCTCCCGGTCCGGCGCGCCCACAGCGCCCTGGAGCTGGCCCCCGGCACCCTTCGCCGGCACGGGGTCAGGGAGGGCGATCAGCTCAGCATCGGGACGGAACCGGCGGTTCCGGTGGCGCCCCAGCCCCCTGCCGCCGACGCCCGGCCGGCCGCACTCAGCCTCAGTCCCAGGGAGTAGTCAATGAGTCCCGTGGTCAGTGAAGAGGAACGGCTGCAAGACATGGAGGGCTATCTCCAGGCTCTGGGTCCGCTGCGGGTCCTGGTCGAGGACGACAGCCTCACCGAGATCATGGTGGTGGGCCCGGATATGGTCTACGTCGAGGCCCAGGGCAGGATCGTGCTCACCGACGTGCGCTTCCGTGACACTGAGGACCTGCTCCGGGTGATCGACCTGATCGTGGCCGCCGTGGGCCGCCGGGTCGACGTCCGCCAGCCTCTCTGCGACGCCCGCCTCCTGGACGGCTCCCGGGTCAACGCGGTGGTGCCTCCGGTGGCCATCGACGGTCCCATGCTCACCATCCGGAAGTTCGCCAAGGAGCGGCTCCGGATCACCGACCTGATCCACTTCGGGACCATCACCGAGGCCGCCGCCTCCTTCCTCCAGGCCTGCGTCCTGGCCCGGGCCAACATGCTCATCTCCGGTCCCACCGGGGCGGGGAAGACCACCCTGCTCAACATCTGCTCCGGCTTCATCCCGGCCGACGAGCGGATCGTGACCATTGAGGACGCCGCCGAGCTCCAGATGCACCAGGAACACGTCTGCCGGCTGGAGGCGCGGCCGGCCGACATCCGGGGGGAGGGCCGGATCAACATCCGCGACCTGGTGATCAACGCCCTGCGCATGCGGCCCGACCGGATCNNGCCATGAACACCGGCCACGACGGCTCCATGACCACCATCCACGCCAACAGCACCCGGGACAGCCTGGCCCGTCTCGAGACCCAGGTGCTGATGGCCGGGCTGGACCTGCCCGTGAAGGCGATCCGTCAGCAGGTGGCCAGCGCCGTCGACATGATCATCCAGCTCAGCCGCCTTCGCGACGGCAGCCGCCGGATCACCGCCATCAGCGAGGTGGTGGGGATGGAGGGCGAGACCATCACCATGCAGGACATCTTCCTCATGAAGGCGGAGGGAACCGACAAGCAGGGCAACCTCAAGAACGAGCTGGCGCTGACCGGGGTGCGCCCCCAGATCCTCGACCGGCTCTTCGACATGGGCCTGACGGTGCCGCCCGAGATCGCCCGGCTCTTCCCCGACCGCCGGGACGACCAGGTGGCTTCGGTGCGCCTTCCCAGCCCGCCTCCGGCAACTCCGCAGCGGCGCCTTGGCTGACGGTCCGACCAAGGGCAAGGGGGGGCGGCGTCACCGGCTGCCGGCGCGCCTCTGGAGCGCTCTCGGGGGCGTCATCGTGTTCCTGGGTCTGGCCGCGCTCCAGGCCAGCCCGGTGCTGGCCCAGCCGGTGGGAAGCTCGACCCCGTACGACGGCGAGCTCTTCGCGCTCACCAACCAGGACCGGGTCAGCAACGGCGAGGCCGCGCTGGCCGGGAACGGCACCCTGAGCGGGATCGCCGAGTCCAGTCCCTACTACGGCTGCAGCCCGTCGCCGATCTATGGTCGCGCGGCCGACATGCTGACCCGGGACTACTTCTCCCATGTGATCCCCGGCTGCAGCGGGGATGGCGGATACGTCTGGGCGATCATGAGCGCCGACGGCGTCGACTACAGCTCCGCGGGTGAGAATGTCGGCTGGGAGTCCGGCTACGCCGATCCTGCAGCCCAGGTCAACACCGACTTCATGGCCTCCCCGGAACACCGGGCCAACATCCTCGGCAGCTTCGATGAGCTGGGGATCGGCTCCTGGTACGACAGCGGATCCTGGAACTACCCGGGCAGCGGCGGGGGACCCTACTCCAACGTCTACATGTTCGCCGAGGAGTTCGCCCTGGTGGGCGCCGCGCCGGCCCCCGCTCCGGTCCAGACCCCCAGCTCGGGAGGGAGCTCTGGCAGCCAGTCGGCTCCCACCCCCACTCCCACCCCGGCTCCCACCCCGGCCCCGACGCCGACCCCAACCCCCAAGCCGCCGGCACCGGGCGTTGGGTCCAAGGAGCCCCGGCTGGCCCAGGGCCTGCTGGCCGGCACGATCGACCAGGTGATCGGCAGCTATCTCGATGAGTGAGGCTCCCGTCGCATCAGGACCGGTCCTGGATGCCACGGACCTCCACAAGAGCTTCGCCGTCAGCCGCACCCCCCACGAGGTGGTTCGGGGGGTGTCCCTCAGCGTCCGCCCAGGGGAGTTCGTCGCCGTGATCGGTCCCAGCGGCTGTGGCAAGTCCACCCTGCTGCACATGCTGGGCGGCCTCGAGGCCCCCGACCGGGGCCAGGTG
Source organism: Candidatus Dormiibacterota bacterium (assembly GCA_003164475.1). The sequence continues at coordinate 5,026 of PLTL01000218.1, forward strand.
CTGATGCGGGGTGTAGACCTCTACTCCCTGGGGGAGGCCCAGCGGGCCGACTTCCGGCGTCGCCAGATCGGTTTCGTCTTCCAGTTCTTCAACCTCCTCCCCAGCCTCACCGCCGCCGAGAACGTGATGCTCCCGTACCGGCTGGAGCGGAACCGGGCCTGGCCGCTGCGGGGGCTGGGCCGGGATCACGACGCCCGGGCCAAGGCCCAGGATGTGATGGCCATGCTCGGGCTCAAGGGACTGCAGGGGCACCGCCCCGACGAGATCTCCGGTGGCGAGCAGCAGCG
>PLTL01000349.1:0-238 GCA_003164475.1 Candidatus Dormiibacterota bacterium
GGCCGTCCTCGTCGTTGAAATAGGCGCCCACCGACTCGCTGTAGCCGGTGCCCAGCTGGAAGATGTTCCCGTACTCGATCCCCCGCCGGATCCGCAGCGCCGACCCGCAGTCGATGCAGGGCTCGCCGGATCGGACCGCGGCCAGGCGGGTCAGCGCATCCACCTGGCAGTCCCTCTTCAGGTTGAAGTTGCGCAGGTGCCAATCCTTGCGATTGGCACCGGTGACGAGGTTCCTCCG
>PLTL01000349.1:280-3497 GCA_003164475.1 Candidatus Dormiibacterota bacterium
AGAGGAGTCCACCCGGAGCTGGGCCGCGACCTCGGCCACCGTGGTTGCCCCCGGGGTCTCCACCTCCTCGAGCTGGCCCGGCGGATCCGCCTCGGGCTCGGGAAGCATCGCCTCAGCGACCTCCTGGTTGGCGGCGTAGCCGCAGTTGTCGCAGAAGGCCAGGGTGTCCTCGCCGACATCGGTGAGGTAGATGAACTCGTGGGCCAGACGGCCTCCCATCACGCCCATGTCCCCCAACACCGCCACCACCGGGATCCCCGCCCGAGCGGCCATCCGGAAGTAGGCCTGGAAGTGAGCGATGTAGGCTCGCTCCAAGCCGGCGCGGTCCCGATCCAGAGAGTAGGAGTCCTTCATGGTGAACTNNCGGGGCTCGTCGCGGAACTTGGTCTGGATGTGGTAGACGATCCGGGGCAGATCCCGGTAGGAGCTGACATTGGAGGCGGTCAGCTCGGCCACCACCTCCTCGTGGGAGAGGGCCAGGACCATGTCCCGACCGCGCCGGTCCTGGAAGCGCAGGAGCGTCTCGTCGATGCTGTCCCAACGACCAGTGCGCTGCCAGAGGTCGCCGGGATGCACCACCGGCATGCAGAGCTCCTGGCCCCCCAAGGCGTTCATCTCCTCGCGGAGGATCCGCCGGATCTTCTGCTCGGTCCGCCAGCCCACCGGCAGGTAGCTGAAGATCCCGGTGGCCAACTGCTGGATGAAGCCGGCCCGCAGCAGCAGCTGATGGGAGACCAGCTCGTCGCCGGCAGCGCTGCGCCGGGTGTTGCCGAAGAGTGCGCTTACTCGCATCCGCCCAAGTTTACGAACCGCCCCCTGGGCCCTCGACGGCGCTCAGCTGGTGGAGGCAGCAGTTCGTCCCAGCTCCGAAGCTGATCAGCCCCCATCTCCCGTGCCGCCGCGCCCGGGGCCAGGATCGCTCGCATCCCCGCCGCTCTGGCGCCCTCGATGTCCGCCTCCCACTCGTCCCCGACGAACCAGACCGCCGAGCCGGGCAGCCCCAGCCGGCGCAGCAACTCGGCGAAGGCCCGGGCAGAGGGCTTGCGCCAGCCCACCTCGCTGCTGAAGAGGGTGACCTCGAAGAACCGCCGCAGCCCCAGCCGCTCCAGCTGCTCGTTCATGAGGTAGGCCGGGTAAGGAGCGTTGGAAAGCAGCCCCAGCCGCACCCCCCCCTCGCTGAGGCTGGCCAGGACCCGCCTGGCTGGCTCCACCGGCACCACCCCCTCGCCCCAGGCCCGCTGGACCGCGGCCCCAAGCCGCTGGGCAAGCTGCCGGCTCGGCGGGGCCCCGAGGAGCCGCCCGAGGGCCTCCCGCTCAACCGAGGGCAGGTCCACCTCGCGCAGCGGGCTGGCCCGGTGCGCCTCGTCCACCAGTTCCCCCAATAGCGAGCTCAGTGCGATCGCCAGCTCCCCGGGACTGTCCTTCCAGCTGCCCAAGGGCAGAGCCCCCTCGGCGGCCAGGCGCTCGCCCGCGGCCATGAGGGCAGCCTCCGGAGCGGTGAATCGGACCAGGGTGTTCCCGTAATCGAAGCAGACGGCCGCGGGTCGTCCCGGCTGGGTCAATCGCCGGATGCCGGTGCCCCCGAGCTGCGCCCACCCCGGGGCCGGCGGCGCCGCCGCCGGCGATGCTCGGCGCCGGTCCCTGGCTCGGTCGCCTTGGTGGCCGACGGCGGGCCCGCCCTGGGGCCCTGCCTCCGGTCGGGTTTGGCGGCCGGAGCCCGCTCCGCCCCCACCTTCGTGGCAGGCCGGCGGCGACGACGGCGGTGCGGGCTGGCCGGAGCGGAGAACCTGGCCAGCAGCCGTTCATTGCGCCCGGGGTCCCAGGCGCCCATGGCCACGTGTCCCTGGGCCGCCACGCGGGCCTCGAACTCGGCCAAGAACTCCTCCAACGGCCGCTTCTCCTTGGAGGCGTTGAAGATCTGCTTCTCCACCCAGGGCTGGTAGCGGGGGGACTCCGGGTTGAGGACTTCCGGAGGCGCCACCTGGGCCTCGTTGGGGGGGGCGGGGGCCGGCTGCTCTTCCTCGGCCTGGTCCACGGCCCGAGTATAGATCGGGCGCTCTTCGGCCCTAGCCTTCCCCGACCTCGCTGGCAGCGCCGGGGCTGGGCTGGGTCTGAACCGCCTTCCTCACGTTGTTGCGCAGCGTGAGGGCCCCTTTGTTGATGAGCGCGGTCCGGGGTGCCTGGCGGGCCACCTGGGTGTCGTGGGTGACCACCACCATGGACATGCCGTGCTCACGCCAGAGCTTGACCATCAGGGCGACGATCTCCGCCCTCGTGACCTCGTCGAGGTTGCCGGTCGGTTCGTCGGCCAGGATGACCTTGGGCTCCTTGACCAGGGCCCGGGCTATCGCCACCCGCTGCTGCTCCCCACCGGAGAGCTCGGAGGGGAAGTGTCCAGCGCGATCGGCGAGCCCCACGTCGTCCAGGGCCGCGAGCGAGCGGGACCGTCGCTCTGCGGTTGAGATCCGCAGTGGCACCAGGGCCGCCTCGACGTTCTCCGCCGCCGTCAAGGTGGGCATCAGGTTGTAGTTCTGGAAGACGAACCCGAAGTTGCGGGCACGCACGTCCACCAACCGGGACTCCGGCAGAGCACCCAGGTCCTGGCCATCGAAGACGACGCTGCCCGAGGTCGGCTTCTCGAGCGCTCCGAGCAGGAGCAGGAGGGTGGTCTTGCCATGGCCGGTGGGGCCCTGAACGGTGAGGAACTCGCCGTCCCGGATGACGAGGTTCACCCCCTTGAGTGCGGTCACCTTGCCCCGTCCCTTGGGATAAACCCGTGACACATTCTTCAGCTCATACACGGGCCGTCTCCCCACCGCCGCGGCGTCCCGGGCGGGTGCGGCTCGTCGATCCCAATGCCCTCACCTCACTCCACCCGCCGCAGGGCCTCTGCCGGGCGCAGCCGGGCGGCCCTCCAGCCACCAAGGATGCCGGCGATGAGACCACCGGCTATGGCCAAGGCAACGGCGAGAGCGAGGATCTCCAGGCTGAGCGGCGCAGTGAGGTGCACGGTCACCGAGTGACCACCGGAGGCGAAGGTACGGGCGAACGATCTCCGGGCGCTGCCGCTCCCGCCCCCAAATCCTCCCGTTCCCCGGCCGAAGCCACCGGCGCCGAAGGGGGTGGCGCCGACCGTTGCCTTGAGGGTGGGCGCGATCCTGGTGACCAGGAAGGCGCCCAGCACTCCCAGCGCGACCCCGAGGGCGCCCCCGACCAA
>PLTL01000268.1 GCA_003164475.1 Candidatus Dormiibacterota bacterium
CCGCGATCAACGGCCCGCGTAGCCATGGCGCTGGGTTCGGCCGGTTGGACCCGTGGGCGCTCCATACCCTTTCCGCCGCCGGCGCGTGGTCGGACAGCAGCGGGAGTCAAGCCGCGGGGACTCCTTCACCCAGCCAGGTGCCGGCGAACCGGTCACGCACCGATTGCCCGATCTGCGCTGGCCAAGTCTAGGTATTCCGCACGTCTCGGACGCCGCAGCAGATCGACGGCTACGCGTGGCTGCCGGTCCTGGTGCCTCTTCCTGGGTGACCACTCTGGGTGACGAGTTGGCCGCCAGTGGGCAGTCCGTGTCGGCCAGGAGCGGGCAGATCCGGTGGCGGCCAACAGCTCGGTCCGAGTGGGAGGGGAGATGCGCACCGCTTATTCACTGGTCACGTGGGAAGCTCGCTCGATGTCCTTGGGGCACACGGACGTCAGCGGGCAGGCGCGCCGTCGGGGGCACCCGGGTGACACCGGCCCCGGCCGACCAGCCAGGCCGGAAAGTCCAGCTTGCCGGGGCGCTTCGGATGCAGTTCCCGCGCTCTGGCGATCACGTGGTCGCGGTCGCCGCGGTCGGCCAGCCGCGTTCGAAGGAAGACCCGTCTGAGATGGACGTCGTAAGCGATGTCGCTTCGCCCAGGTGCCGTGATCGGCATGCCTATGTCCCGTCCCAGGATCTCTACCGCCATGGCGGCCTTCTGATGTCCGATGCCGGTGAAGGCAACGAAGCGGTGTTGTAGCTGGTCGGTCATGGGCTCGTCGGACCAGATTCGACCGGCATCTCCGCCGTGGTCCGCGGCCACGCTTTGAGCTGCCGCGGCGATCCACCTCCTCGCCGCCAGGGGCCGGAAGCTCATCCTTCGCGGCCTCACCTTGGCAGGGCTACGGCCTAACCTACACCCTAATGGGGCTATGCGGTACGCCCCAGTGCTACTCCAGACCATCATATNNCCGCTGCTCTATCCCCTGAGCTACGAGGGCTGAAGCGCGCCCCTCGGGGCGGGGCGGCACTCAAGACTAACTGCCCCGGGCAGGAGGATTCGTCGCCGGCCGCTTGGTCCCTAGTCTCTAGGGGTGCAGGGCGACGACGGGGGAGCAGCCGGAACCGGAACGAGGCCGACCGAGGACAGGGGGAGGACGGGTCCGATTGGTCCGGTCGCGACCCTGGCCCAGCTCCTCCGGAGCGCTGGGGTCCGGTGGAGCGCCTCGTCCCAGCTCAGGGTCTCTCTGATTAGATGGAGCGCCCTGGGTCTGATTCTGAGCGCCGCCGCCGGGGCCAGCGCCGGAGCCCTGGGCGGACGAGTCGCAGTGGGGCTGGTCCTGGATCTAGTCTGGTGGGCGCTGACGTCTGCCTGCCTCTTCGCGGGACTCTCCCTGCTTCGGACCTACCCCGCCGGGACCCCGGTGCAGCGCCTTGGTCTCCCCAACGGGATCACCGCCATTCGCGCCTACCTCTCGGTGCCGGTGGTCCTCTTCGCCGCTTTGCCGCCGCTGTCTCTGGCCCGGGTGCTCTTTCTGGCGATCGCCTCGCCCATCGCGGTCCTCGACGCTGCGGACGGATTCATCGCGCGAAGGGGGGGCTTAGTGACCGTCCTGGGTCGGGCCCTCGATCCGATCATGGACACCGTCTTCTTCTCGCTCTGCGCAATTGCCAGCCTGATCGTGGGGTTTGTGCCGCCCTGGCTGGCGCTGCTGGTGGTGGCGAGGTATGGCCTCCCCGGGCTGGGCTTTGTGCTCCTGTACCCCTGGCTGCGCCGGCGTCCTGCCCTGGTGGCGACCTGGTTCGGCAAGGTCAACACCATGGCCGGCGCCGTCACCCTTGGGCTCTCAGCGATCCTGGTGCTCGCCGGAGGACCGGTACAGCAGGTCGACCTCGGTCTGGGCGCGCTGCTCGCCGTCACCGCCATCGGCCACTTCGTCACGCTCTGGCGCCGCACCTTCCGTCCCCCGGCGCCTGCGGGCTCCTGAGGGGTGGCTCGCTGAGCCACAGAGCGATGGCACGAATCGGATGGCGCGGCCGTCGCTCTGCGGATAAGGTCAGCGCATGCCTCCTATGGATCAGAGCCCAGACCGACTCTGGCAGGCGGTGCTGGAGCGGAACGCCAGTGCCGCTGGGGAGTTCGTCTTCGGCGTCACCTCCACCGGCATCTACTGCCGCCCGGGCTGTCCGGCCCCCACTCCGAAACGGCCCCGGGTCCGTTTCTTCGGGGAGCCCGGCACCGCCGAGGCTGCCGGCTTCCGGCCCTGCCTGCGTTGTGGCCCCAACCGGCCCGCCGGCCCGCGGGAAGCAGTTCAGAAGGCGCGTGAGTTGCTGGAGCAGTCGCCCGCGGGCATTGGGCTCCGTGAGCTGGCCGGCCGGGTCGGGGTGAGCCCCGGGCATCTCCAGCGGAGCTTCACGGTGGAGTTGGGGATCTCGCCCCACCAGTACTCCCGGGCAGTCCGGATGCGCCGGGCCCGCTCCTCTCTGGCAGAGGGTAGCCCGGTCACCGATGCGATCTACCGGGCAGGCTTCGGCTCCAGTCGCGCCTTCTACGAGTTGGCTCCTGGGCAGCTGGGGATGACCCCGGGCGAGTTCAGGCGGGGAGGGGAGGGGGTCCAGATCCGATACACGGTGGCCAGCTCAGATCTGGGCCAGCTCCTGGTCGCCACCACCCTCCGGGGGGTTTGCTCGGTCAAGATCGGATCCTCTGCAGCCGATCTGGAGCGACAACTGGCGGAGGAGTTCCCCTGCGCCGCCCTCGCCCGGGACGAGCCAGGTCTTGCGGAGTTGCGCGAGGTCGTGGCCGGCCTGGCGGGCGGCCGGTCCGGGCGCCCGGAACTCCCGCTCGACGTCCACGGAACGGTCTTTCAGTGGCAGGTCTGGCGGAGAATCCAAGCCATTCCCAGGGGCAGCACCAAGACCTACGGGCAGCTGGCGGAGGAGATGGGCCGGCCGGGCGCCGCCCGGGCCGTGGCTCGTGCCTGCGCGACCAACCAGGTGGCCCTGGTGATCCCCTGCCACCGGGTGGTGCCAGCCGCAGGCGGGAAGGGCGGGTACCGCTGGGGCCCGGACCGGAAGAGGCGGCTCTTGGAGGCAGAGGCTCGCCGCGCCTGAGGAGAGCCGGCCTGAGAGACCGCCTCAGGGGCGGCTGAGCTGACCCACGAACTCCGGCGCTACCACCCAGAGCAAGCTGGCGTGGGCGATCTGGGCGCCCCGCCCCAACGAGCCAACCCGGCTGAGCTGTCCGTAGGTGTGGCGCAGGGTGACCTCTGAGGCCTGGACCAGGGCTCCCAGCGCCGCGAACGGAATCATCTGCAGGTCGACGAAGATGCTCATGGCCACGGCGATTCCGACCGGCACGTGGAACTGGACCAAGAGGAAGACCAGCAGTCCCTCCCGGAACCCGATCCCGTTGGCCGAGATGGGGATGAAGGTGGCCAGCAGGGCCACCGGGAGGGCCAGCGCGAAGACCTCCCAGGAGACGGTGTAGCCGAGGGCTCGACTGAAGACCTCCATCGAGAGCAGATTCAGTCCCCAGCCCAGTCCTCCGGCCGCGATGGCGCAGGCCAGCGCCCGGCGGGTGCCCCGGTATCGGGCCAAGGAGATGAGGAAGGGGCCGATGCGCTGGAGATGGACCCGCCAGCCCAGCTGGGCCACCGGACGACCCATCACGTGGGCGAAGACCTTCTCCGCTCCGAGGGCCAGCACCCAACAGATGAGCATGACTGCGCTGAAGATGGCGAAGCCGATCAGGTCGGTGACCCGAAAGACGTTGTGGAGCACCACCGCTCCCACCAGACCCCAGAGAGCCATCCCCAGGGTTCCGGCCATCCGGCTACCTACCAGTGAGGCGATCACCGGGCCGTGGCCAGCGACCTTGCCGACCTGAACCGCTCGGACCGCGTCGCTCCCCACCCCGGCCGGGAGTACCTGGTTGATGAAGAGCCCCTTCATGTACCAGCCCCCCAGGTAGCGCCAGCCCAACGCCTTCCCGGCGCCCCTCACCAAAGCGCCCCACTCCAGGATGCTGGCGAGCACGGAGAGCGCCGAGAGGGCGACGGCGAGAAGGGCCCACGGCCAACTGAGGTGGGCGAAGTCCCGGAGGGCGGCACCCAGGTTGACCGAGTGGACAAAGATCCCCAGGGCGAGCATCGTGCCCGCGATGCGGACGGCCGGGTGGGAGGCGGCGCGGCGAAACCGTGCCGAAGAGCAGAGCCTGGTCAGCTGACGCACCGCCCGGGAGCATACTCCACGGCCCTGAGCCTGGCTGCAGCTGTGACCGCTTTGTCTCACCTAAGCTGACTGCATCTTAGCTGGCCTCACACCGCCGGGCCGCTGGTGACTAAAACTGTCTGATCGAATTCGACCAGAACATATAACTGAAGTATAGCACTCTCATGGTCCCAGTGCGTCGTTATCAGAAGATATAATTCGTTCCGTGGACCGAGATGAGACCGAGTTCTTGGAGCTGTGGCCGGACTTCGCTCTTTCCCTTCGGGCGGAGCACCGCTCCCCGAGGACGCTCCAGAGCTACCGCGAGGCGGTGGATCAGTTCGCGGCCTGGCTTCGCGAGCAGGGTCGTCCGACCAAGGTCGGGGAGCTGACCCAGGCGGATGTGGAGGGTTTCCTGGACGCGGTCCTGACCCGGAGCAGGCCTGCCACGGCCGCGGCGCGGTACCGGGGCTTGCACCGGTTCTTCAACTGGCTGGTGGATGAAGCGGAGCTGGCCGTCTCCCCGATGGCGAGGATGCGAAGTCCCCGGGTCGAGCCGCCCCCGCCGCCGGTGCTCACCGAGGGTGAGCTGCGGCGACTGCTCCAAGCTTGCGAGGGGACGAGGTTCGAGGATCGCCGGGACATGGCGCTCCTCAGGGTTCTCATCGACACCGGCTGCCGCCGGGGCGAGCTGGCGGCCCTGAGGATGGAGGACGTGGACATGGATTACATGGTTCTCCACCTCACTGGGAGTGGGCGCCCCTCCCGGGCCGCCCCCTTTGGGCCGGCTACCGGGGTGGCGCTCAATCGGTACCGACGGGCGCGCCGTCATCACCCCTGGGTGGCATGCGCCCAACTCTGGCTGGGCCTGAAGGGCCCGATGGGAGCCTCCGGGATCGCGGACGCGGTGAGACGCCGCGGGCAGCTGGCGGGCTTGGAGGGCCTGCATCCGCACCAGCTCCGGCACACCGTCGCCCACCACTGGCAGTTGGAGGGCGGCAACGAGAGCGACCTGATGATGCTGCTGGGCTGGAGAAGCCGGGCGATGCTGAGCCGCTACGGGTCGTCCCCTGAAGTGGAGAGGGTCCGGGAGAGCCACCGACGGCTGGCCCTGGGGGATCGGCTCTGACCTCGCCGGCCGGACCTCGCAAAGCGCCCAGCGAGTTGGCCGAACCGGAGGCACGCTGGCGGCCAGCGCCGTGAGCGCCCGGCTGCAGAGCTAGTGACGGTGATGGCGCGGCCCGCTCCACCCGTGCAACGGCGGCTGGGAGCCGGGGGCGGCGCACGGCCCGGCGCTCGGGCGCTGGGCCGGTCGACTCGGCGGGCAGTGCAGCTCGCCAATCCTGCGACCGAGCGCATATAAGTGAGGGGCGGACCATCGGCGGCTGCGGCCCCGGAGCACGGTGCGCGGGCTCGACCGCCGGCATACTAGGATCGCTTCCGGTGGCAACTCCCCCAGCTATCGACGCCTCAGATCAGGCGCCGCCTTCGATCGGTGCCCTGCCCCGCTACGTTTCCCCGGACCGCGAGGACCGAACCCAGAGCGTGGGGCCACGGCAGCGGCTCGAGCAACGGCTCTGGGAAATGGCGCCCGGGCTGACGGTCTGGGTGCTCCTGGCCGCCCCGCTGGCGGTCGGGTTTGTGATCACGTTCACCAACTTCGAGTACCTCTGGCTACTCGGGGTGTTCGCGGTCCTGCTCGACCTCTACTGGCTGGTCAAGCTCATCTACACCTTCCGATTCGTGCTGCGCGGGATCCGGCTCCTGGAGGCGACCCAGGCGGTGGACTGGGCGGTCCGCCTGGCCGAGCTGGAGCCCGGTTCGGGGAGGCCCGGGCCGGACCAGGTGACCCATGCATTCCTCATCCCCACCTACACCGAGCGGTACGAGACCCTCCATGCCACGGTCTCGGCGCTGGCCGCGGCCGACTATCCCACTGAGCGGAAGATCTGCGCCATCATCTGCCGGGAGACCGATCTCCAAGGCTGCGCCAACATCGAGCGGCTCCAGGAAAAGTTCGGCGGCAGCTTCAGGGCCTTCTGGCACATCAAGGATCCTCTCCTCCCCGGGATCGTGGCCGGCAAGTCGGCCGCCATGGCCTATGGCGGCCCGGTCCTGAAGCGGGCCTGCGATGGCCTGGGGCTGGACCCTGCCCAGGTGATCCTGACTGACCTGGACTCGGACTACCGGGTCCACCCCCAATACCTGGCCTACATCACCTACCAGTTCTGCATCGCCGAGGATCGCCAGACCTCGATCTGGCAGCCGGTGCCGATGTTCCTCAATAACCTCTGGAAGGTGCCTTCGGCGGTGCGCTCGATGGCCACCCTGGCGACCCAGTGGCAGCTCTACCTGCACCAGCACCCCAAGCGTCTGGTGATGTTCTCCGCCTACTCGATGAGCCTGCGGATGGTGGACGACGTGGGCTACTGGGATGACGACGTCATCCCCGAGGACTCCCGCTTCTNNCCGCTTCTTCTGGAAGGCCTTCTTCAAGTGCGGCGAACGGCTCCACGTGCGGCCGGCATTCCTACCCATGTTCGGAGACGCTCCCCGGGCGGCCGACTACGGGACCACCCTGGTCAGCCAGTACAACCAGATCAAGC
>PLTL01000172.1 GCA_003164475.1 Candidatus Dormiibacterota bacterium
GGCGCCGTGCGCCGGGCGATCCGCCCGCATCCGGCTGCGCGACCCCCTAGTTCCTGTCCGACTCCGCCCCGGCGTCGGGCGCCGGCTCCGCTCGGGACATCGGCTCCGCCTCACCGTCGGCGCTGGCCCCCGCTCCCACGTCCGGTGCCGGTCTAAGCTCAACGAACCTGGTCCTGGATCGCCTCCAACGACATTCGCTAACACTGGACCAGCGCAGGGTCTTGTCACTCACCCTGGTGCGCGCGAACGCAGGCGTCGCCCTGGCCTGAACCCGTTTGTCAACGGCACGTCCTGGCCCACGTTGGTGGGATTGACCACCTCATGCTAACCTGACAAAGCCATGCTTGCTGCCGCCACGAGCTCCAATCAGGTCACCCAGATCATCGTGATAGGCGTACGCGTCCATGGGGGTCCGTATCTTTGTCGTCCTCGTCCGCGTGGTGGCTTTGCTCGTCGCCCTGCGCGCTCTCGCCGCGATCACGCGGTATGGCGCGGATCCGCGAGACCGCGCATCAATGAGTGACGGCGGTTCGGGTCAGCCGCACGAAGAGGCCTTTGACGAAGACGGGGACGAGAGCGATGGCCAGGAGGCTCCAGAGCCACAGTTCCCCGTCGCCGCCTCACTGTCCCTCGGCGCTTCATCCATCGCCGAGGTTATGCCCCAGCCTGGTCCACTGCCAACTTGGTGGGACCCGGTGCACCTGGTATCAACGGCAGCCGAGGCAGGTCTCACCGATACCGTGGCGAAGTCCGACCCAGCCAGTCTTCGGGCGCCCTCCGATCCCGCCCAACCTCTCCCACCTGGCCCCGCGCCTGCGGACGAGGTCGGGGACGAGGACCAGCATGACGCGGTCACCTGGCCAGGTGTGTTGAATGTGTTGGCGGCGATCGGGCACATCTTCATCCGCGGCCTCAGCGGAGAGTAGTCTCCGAGCCCCGCTCCGCCTACCCGTTCACGGGAGCAGAGTTCCCCTTCACACCCGGCCCGGGGGCTCCGGCTCAAGACTTGCCATCGTGGCAAGTAGATGTTAGATTGGCATGTCTAGCGCGGGGTCGCAGGTCCTGCGGGGTCACGGGAGGTGCGCGGTGTGGGGTGAGATGGCCGAGCCGGAGCTCGCGGAGCAGTTCTGCGCCATCGAGCGGGCGCAGGAGCGGGCCAGGCTGGCAGGCGCACGGGCCGCCCGTCGGAACGGCGCCGCCCTGGTCCTCGTGGGAATGTTCATGGGCGGGTGGGCGCTCCAGCTGGGATTCGGGCCGCCCCCGCCCGTCGTCGACCTTCCCTTCCTCGCCTGCTGGCTTGCCTTCATCCTCTTGTGGCCGAGGCTGAGGGGCACCTCACGCCGACACTGGAGGCGAGCCAGCCTGGTGGCCATCATCGCGGGCGCGGTGTTCGAGGGGCTCGCCATGGTCATCTCCCTGATGCAGGTCCAATTCGGGCTCCGGATCGTCGGATCCGCTCCCTCTTTCTGGATCACGGACGGGGTGCTCACCGCGCTGCCCGCGGTGATCGTCGGGCTCTGGGAGGCACGCCCGCGGCGTGCCGGCCCGAGCATGCCGGAGGTGGCCGGTGTTGGCTGAGTCGGGCCCCCCGGAGCTCGTGGAGCAGCTCTCCGCCATCGAGCGCGCCGGGGAGACGAGCCAGCGGCTTGCGGCGGCCTCGACGTTCACCAATGGCGTGACCTGCGCGTTGGGGGGAGCGCTGCTTGGGGCGGCGGTTCTCCTCGGCGGGCTGGAGACCAACCGCGCCATCGGCCTGAGCGTGGGTGTTGGCCTCCTGGTGGTCGCATTGGGGCTCGCCGGCTTCGAGTCGATCAGGAAGCGGACCGTCCGCCTGGGCTGGTACCGCGCGGCAGGACGCTGGGTGACCGTGGCCTATCTCCTCGTGATGTCCTGCGCCGTCCTGCGCGGCTCCCGCCTTGTCGGTCCCCTGCCGGCCGTCTGGATTCCCTGGGCCCTGGTCACCGCCGGACCGCTGCTGGTCATCGGAGTGCGGGAGTTGGCCGGAGTCCGATCCCCGACACCCGGCTGAGCGGCATGGCTCACCAGCGCCACTCCCTGGACCAGACCCTCAATTCGCCGGTGCGGGTCAGCATCATGGCCGCCCTGGTCGGGGTCGACGACATGGAGTTTGGAACGCTTCGGGACGCCATCGAGCTCTCCGACTCGGCCCTCAGCAAGCACCTCGCCGGCCTGGAGGAGCGGGGCTACGTCCGGCTCAAGAAGGGGTATGGCGGCAAGTGGCCGCGGACCTGGGTGCGAAGCACCGACGCCGGCCGCGCCGCCTTCCGCGACCATGCGCGGGTGCTCGAGGAGATCCTCCGCGGTGCCGGTTCTCCGGTCGGCATGGAGGCGGAGGCCGGATGGTCGTCGCGGCCTCAGAGTTCTGGGGTCTCCGCAGAGGGTGGTGCGGCGGTCGAGACCGACGCTGGAGGGTTCCCCATCGGCGGCCCGTATCCCATCGATGCCGGGAGGGGGTAGCGACCGCCCGAAGCCGGTGCGAGGAGGCGCGAAGCTGTCAAGACGGGGACGGGGAGCGGTGACGACAGCGGGCCCAATCAAGGCGGCCCAGAACGTCTGCGCCCGGAAGGCTCCGAGCCGGCTGAGCCGCACACCACGCTGCCGCGGACGGCACCGTGGTGGCAGGATCACAGCCATAACTCCATGGAGATCCCACGCCCGCGTGAGCTTGCTGACATCTGGTTTGCGCTCCCACTGTCAAGATCGCTTCGCTTCACACTCGGCCGCACCCTCAAGCAGCGCCGGAAGGCGGTGGGGCTCACTCTCACCGAACTCGGGACCGTTGTCGGGGTCTCGGCCGGCCAGCTCTCCCGGATCGAGACCGGGCGCTCCCAGCCCAGCTACTCGACCTTGGCCCAGCTCCATGAGGCCCTGGGACTGGACTCCGGACCGCAGCTCGTTCCGCTGCCGCGGCCATCCCCCGAGGACGGCCTGGTGCCCCGGCTGGGGGCGCTGCTCGCGGTCCGCCGCACCCTCNNTGGGGATGCGGGTGGTCGAGGACTCCGAGACCCTGGCGCTGCTGCCCCACCGGACCCTGGCGCTCCTCGCCGATCGCGCCGTCGAGGCCGAGACCGTGCCCCGGCTCACCCACCGCCACATCGAGGTCCTCTCCATCGTGGTCTTTGCCCGCCAGGCGACCCGGCGGCGAATCGACGAGGTCCGGGGCGTCGACTCCGCCGAGACCGTCTCCCAGCTGGTGGAGTGGGGGCTGCTCCGCCGAACGGGCCGCGACCTCACGGACAGCCGCGCTCACCTCTACCAGGCCACCGCCAAGCTCCTGGAGGTGACCGGCGTCACCTCCCTGGACGAGCTGCGCGGCCGGCTGCTCGGGATGGTCGACGGCGATGAGCGGGCGCTCGACCACCCCACCACCTCCGCGTCCGGAGAGCCGGAGGGTCCTCCGGCACCGGGTTCGGTCGTCAGCGAGGAGCGGCACGCTCTTGCTGGTGATTCGTAGCGGGGAGGATTGGGCTCAACCTCCTGCGTACCCGCTTCGGCTGTTGTTAGCGCTCGCGGCAACGTCAGTGGAACGCGCGGGCGGACGGGCGTACCATCGGTCGGCACCGGCGGCCATGCACGGTTCGGCAGGTGTCGGTTCGGTGAGCCGGAGGACGGCGTGGCTGGTGGTTGGCTGAAGGTGGACGGGACGGACGGGACGGTGCCGCCGCCCGGGCCCTCGGACGGAGCGCAGCTATCCGTGCTGGACGGCGGCGCTGCTGCGCGAGGCCCGGGCGGTGCTACGTAAGCTCGACGTCCTCGTCGCTGCCGCCAGGGCGGCTGACGACCCGGCTCACGCCGACATCGCGGCCCTACGCCATGGTTGCGAGCGCCTAGTCAGCCAACGAGGGTCGCCGGCATCAAGCGGCTCGTCGACCGGGGGCGGTGCAGGACAGCCCGCAATCTGACGGCACGTCCCCGGAATGGCGGGCGGACTCCGGAAACCGTTTGCGCCGTTTCAGGAGGGGTCGGGCCCAACCCGCGACGGCGGAGCCAGGCCTACAAACGCGGGCGTCTTTCGCCCCAGGGTGGTGATGGCGCAATGGGACGTGCGCGTCTCACACGAGGAACGATGGTGCAGCAGAGCGGTGGGCAGTCCCCCACAGGGCACTGGAGACAGCGGATAATGCGCGCGCTGTCACCCACCGTCCTCGGACGCCCATGTCAGATTCCGCGACTGTCGTCGGTCGGGATGCGGAGTTAGCACGCATCCATGCGGCCTGTGCCGCCGTGGAACGGCAGGGCGAGGTCCTCCTCATCACCGGGGAAGCGGGGTTGGGCAAGACCCGCCTGACGGAAGAGGCGGCGGCGGCGGCCTCGGCGCAGGGCTTCGCGATCGTCCCGGTCACCTGTGTCGAGGATCTCGACGCCCCGTACGGGCCCTTGGTACGTGCGATCCGGCGGCTTCTGCGCAATCAGAGCCCCAGGGACGTGGCTCAGCGCTTTCGGGGGACCGGCCGCCTCGCGGCCGGGCTCTTCCCGGAGTTCGCCGTGGCTGGCGCCCTGCCCCGTGGGCAGGTCCACAGCGAGGACCTCGACACCGGCCTGGTCGAGCTCCTGCTGAGCGGCGTCAGCACGGAGCGCAGGCTGCTCGTTGTCGTGGAGGACCTCCACTGGGCGGACCCGGACACAGCCCGCGCAGTGGCCGTCCTCGGTGCCGAAGCCGCCGCCGCGCCCGTCTGGCTCCTGGTGACCTCGCGACTGGAGGAGCTGGTGGCGGGCGACGGTCGCTCTCGCGCTCTCGGCCAGCTGCGCCATTCCGCGAGGGTCGAGGAGATCGTGCTGGAGCCCCTGGGCAGAGAGGCCACCCGCGCCCTGGTCCTGCAGGATGCCGCTGGCGCCCAGCTCTCGGAATCCGAGGTCGACGAGGTCGTGGCCCGCTGCGCGGGTAATCCCCTGTACGCGGAGGCGCTGGCCCGCGGCACCCTCTCTGCCCATCGGACGGCGCCAGGTCCCGGCGCCGCCGCGCCCCTGCCGCAGGTGCCGCTCCCCACCATCCTGCGGGATGCGCTGCTCAGCCCGGCCCGGCGCCTCTCCCCCGATGCCCTCCGTCTGGTCCGCCTGGCTGCCGCGGCCGGGGAGCGCGTGGATCCGCTGCTGCTCACCGACGCGGGAGGATGGGCGTGGGAGGACGTGGCCGGCTGGTTGGAGGAGGCGCTCGCCACCCGGCTGCTCGTGGAGCTCCCTGAGCCGGAGGGCACGGTCCAGTGCTTCCGTCACGCCCTGGTCCGCGAGGCGGTATACGGCGACATTCCGGCCCGGGATCGGTGCGCGCTGCACCGGGGCCTCGGCGAGGCGCTGGCGCGACGCGCCGAGACCGTGGCGACCGACGGCGGAGCCGGAGCCCGGGCGGCCGCCGAGCACCTCGAACGGGCCGGCCTGGCCGAGAGGGCTGGGGTACTGATGCGGCTGGCCGCGCGCCGTGCTGTGGAGATGCGCGCCCTGAGCTCCGCCCAGGGCGCGTACCGGGACGCTCTGCGCCTGGCGACCGACGGGCGAGAGAGGCTCTCGCTATTGGTCGAGGCGGCCGAGGCGCTGGTCGACCACCGCGACGTCGAGCCAGAGGTGGAACGGTACATCGCGGAGGGCATCGGCCTGGCCCAGGCCCTGGGTCAACCGCTCGAGGAGGCCCGCCTCCAGATCGTCGCGGCCATCGACTTCCGCTGGAGGGATGATCCGCGCGCCGCGATGGAGCGGGGACGCCGCGCGGTAACCATGTGCGCGGGTACGGGGTCCGATCTCGAGTTGAAGGCGCGCCTGTGTCTGATCCGCATTGCCGAGTCGGACAAGGACTTCGATACCGCGGCCGCGGAGCATCCCGGTGCGCTGGAGCTGGCGCTGCGTCTCGGAAGTGCAGAGGGCGTGTTCCGACTCCACATCGCTCGGGGGAAGCTGGCCAAACCGTCCGAGGCTCTGGACTTCGCGTCCACGGCGTGCGACCTCGCCCGAGGCCTCGGGCCGGATGCCGAGCACCACGCCCTGGCCACCGCGGGTTTGTTCCTGGCCGATGTCGGCCGGATCACCGAGGCCATCGACTACACGGAGCGGGCGGTCGCCAGCGGCGCGCTGGTCGCACCGCGGGTGTCCCTCGTCTGGCTGGAGAACCTCAGCGAACTCCTCTGCATGGCCGGCCGCTACGACGAGGCCCTGGACTGCGCGGCGCGCGTGCGCAGCCACGGCAATCCCCTGATACGGTCGGGCGCCCAGGCGGTGACCGCGGAGACCGAACTGCGCCGGGGGCACACCGAGGCCGTTCAGGCCCTGATGGCGGGGATCGAGGGCCGCGAGCTCGGCTTCGACGCTGCCGGTCGCCGACTCCAGGCCCTCTGCCTCAGGGCCCGCCTGCTCTTCGCGGACGATGACCCGGCCGGCGTTCAGCTGGCAGGCGAGGCTCTCCGGGACATCGAGCGCCGGTGCCGTCGCCGCCTTTTCGTGGACCCGGCCCACTGGTGGATCTCCGCCGACCTGGCACGTCACCTGGCCCGCCATCGGCAGGCGGAAGCGCTGGCCGCCCTGGTCGCCCGGATCCGCCCCCTCACCGACCCCGGACACCTGCTCAATGTGGCCGCCCTCCGTTTCGCGGAGGGGCTGCTCGCCGCGGTCCGTGACCAGCGGGACCTTGCCCGCCGGTCACTCTCGGACGCCCGCGACCGGTATCGGGCCATGCCGTTTCCCGTCCACGAGGCGGAGGCCTGCCTGGCCCTGGCCGAGGTCGACGGCATCGGGGCCCAGTACGGCGAGGCCGTCGTCAACGCCCAGCGGGCGCTGACCATCGCGCGAGACATCGGGAGCCCACCCCTGGCCGAGGAGGCGGCTGCGATGCTGGCGTCGCTCCAACCACCCGCTCGGCGGGGGATCACGGGCAGAGACGGGGGGCTGACCGATCGCGAGCTGGAGGTCGCGCGCCTGGTGGCCGCCGGGCTCTCCAACGAGAGGATCGCGACCCTGCTCTGCCTGAGCCCCCACACGGTTGCCCACCACGTCTCCCATATTCTCGACAAGCTGGACCTGGGGAATCGCGCCGCGATCGGGCGCTGGGTTGGAGAGCACGTCGTCGATGGGGGTGGGGACCCGGCGCGATTCCGGCGCAGCTCTCGCGCGGAAGCCGACCCCGCATAGCCAGATCTGCCCATCCCGTGGGCCGGGTCCCCGCTCGCCGGCCGCCAGAGATGGCCAGTTCTCACGATGACGGCCCGCCGCACCGTCGGTACCGTCGGGTGCACATCCGACGTTCGACAGGAGGAGGCCCGTCCATGAGGTGCATGTATCACCCGGATTCTCCGGCTCAGGCACTCTGCCAGACGTGCCAGAAGGGGCTGTGTGCACGGTGCGCCACCGCCTACAAGGTTGACGGCTGCTGCCCCGACTGCCACGTGACCCTCATCCGCGAGCTCCGGAGCACGGCGATCGGCGGGCTGATCAAGGGCTGCGTCCTGGGTCTTGTGCTGGCCATGCTGACAGTGCTCAACGGCCACGGGGGCGGGCGGATCGGAAGCTTCGTCGTCTTCTTCTACGTTGGCCTCGCCCTCTACTGGGGACGCCACACCCTGCAGCGCCTGACCAAGCGCTGGGGCGGCGTGGCTCTCCTCGTCGGAGCCGCCCTGACCAGTGAACCGGGGCTGTGGGCCTTCGCCGGTGCGCTCTTCGGCGTGTTCCTCTGGGGCCTCATCGGTTTCTTCTCCGCCCCCGTCGAGATCTGTCTGGCGATCCTGCGGCTGGTGCACCTCAAGGAGGTCGACGCCCAAGTCCGCATTACCCGATCGCAGCTTGGAACCGTTGGATCCTGAGAGAAGCGGGAGCCGGACCATGGACGCGCACGACTCTCCCTCCTCCGGTGAGGCAATCGCCGGCGAGCGCGGGGGGTTACCGGGGGCGGCGGGGGCCGGGAGCAGCAGCGACGGAGGCGGCTTTCTGGATCTGGAAAGTCGCCGCCACGCTCCCGGCGTCTCGCGAGCGCCGCTCGCCCCGGTGACGTCCCCAGAGGGGCTCCCCGGTCCGCTCCCAGCGGCCGCGGATGCTCCCCCGGTGGCCCTCGCCGACCCGAGACGGACGGGTCGACCCTCGGCCTGTTGGAGCTGCGGCACCGGAACGCCAGCGGGCAGGACCTTCTGCACGCAGTGCGGAGCACCGCTCCGATGCCGGACGCCCACCGGACCCAGCGCGGGACAGCCCGCCGGCCTCCCCGACACGGCATCTGTCCCTTGTCACACGAACGTGAGAGGTGAGGAACCCATTGTTTCGCCAGTCGGGCACCTCTCCTGACAGGGTGAGGTCGAATTCATGAAGAGGTTCAGCCTGAACCACCGCTCGCGGCGAATCCTCCTGGGCACGGCAATCTTGCTGGTCATTGGTGGCATCGCGCTGGCCGCACGCACGGCGGCGACTGCGCCAAGACAAAGAGGAACGTTCGCCGACCAGGAGGACGCTCTAATGGCGGCATGGCCTCGGCGGGGCGCCGCTCGTGACGCACGGCTCAGGAGAGAAGGCCGGCCAACACGTCCGCCCGCTGACCGATCTGAGCCCGACGGGCAAAGGGTATCGGTGAGCACGGCAACCGCAGCTACGACGATCGCCATGGCAGCCACACCCGCACCGGGAACGGCGACCCGCAGGCCAGCGGGGTATCCAGACGTATGGCAGCTCTCCGCCAACCCTGGCCCCGTCACCCGGTCAGACCGTAATCCGGCGGCCGCCCGTCCGTCCTATCCACAGATGAGCGAGTACCAGCAACCCACGCGGCTACTGCTCCAAGGAGCACCACATGCCTCCGGGCACGCCGTGGGGGACGTGGCGGGAGTGAGGACATGTTGAGTCGATACCGGCGGGCGGTTGCTGTCAGCATCGCGAGCCTCATCCTTGTCGGTGGCGCGGGAGGGGCTGTCCTGCTCACCCGAGGGTCTGCGGTAAAGGATGGCCAGCATCCGCAGCCAGTGGCCGCTCTGACCGGCCCGGTGGCCACGGGCGTCCCGGTCGATACGGCAAGTGCCATCACACCCATTCCAGCCGTATCGACTCCCGCACCTGGAGCGCCGACTGCAAGCCAGACGCCCGCATCCCAGAATCCTGCGGAGGGGTCGACAGCCAAGCCGGTCTCCTCACCAACCACCGCGACCCGGCCCTCAAATCCTGGCCCGACTGCGCCGCCTCCGGCTGGAACACCAACCCCCCAGGCCACGTCATCACCCGCACCCACACCCACGCCCACGCCGATCCCTACCGCCGCACCCACACCCACGCCGATCCCCACCGCCGCACCCACACCCACGCCGATCCCCACCGCACCTCCCATTCCTCCCCTATCGACGGTGACCGGCACATGGAGCGTGGACGTGGACGGGCATACCGACTCCGGTAACTGCACTCTCGGGGGCACGCAGTGGACCTACTCTTTCACCGCCGTCTCACTCTCCTTTAGCGCGTCATGGACGGGCTGCCACTTCCTGATGTACGGCATGTCCGCTAACGACTGCACCAGCGACGGAGGCTGGATCATGACGCCCATCGGAGCGTCGCTCGACCTGACCACAACCTCTCCGCCCTTCACCTCCAGCTACACGTGTGCTCAGGCGGCTCCGTGGATGGTGAGCCTGCAATGGTTCTGACCATCCACCGACGGCGACCAAGGTGTGCGGTTGGGGCCGACCGGCGTACGCATGGGCGAGCCCGAGCAACGGTCGGAATCGCGTCTTGCGTTTTGCGTGGCGTTCGGTTCTCGCGATGACGGACACAGCATCGATGTCGGCGAGCGGATCGGGTCGTACGGATGACCCCGACGGAACCACGGTGGCGTTCTGGGAACGTGTCGATCAGCTCAGGGCTGCTGCTGTCGCGCCACCGACACTGAGCGCCCCACTACGGCAGGAGGCAGAGCGATGACATGTCCCGGTTCCCGCCACCAGCAGCCGATCGGCCCTACTGACCTCTTGGCAATGGGCGATGCGCGTCTCTCTTGTGACGGCGAGATTCCAGGGTCGTCGCAAACGGATTGCGCTTTGTGCGCTTTCCACGGGCACTCGCGTAAATGCCGGTTGGGGCCCGGCTCTTGGCCTCCTCTGAGGTCGCGCCGACTGCCCCTTCGCGGCTTGGCATCGCTGAGGAGCAGATGGCAATGAGCACCAATCAGCTGGTCGCAACGGGGGATGTCCAGAGCGCGTGGGTTGCCTGGGCTGAACGCCAGTACCCGGAGAACCGGGCCGTGCAGCAGATGATGCCCGCCCCGGTGAATCTCGCTCAGCAGCTGGGGGCAGCCACTTCAGACGACATCGCGACTCTCGTACGATCGGCCGTCGCCATCAAACTGGAGCTGGCGACTGCCGGGCCCGACGCGGCGTCCGTCCTGCGAGCTCTCCTCGCAGCAGGATGGGAACCGCCGGGCCTGAGCAAGTCCCCGATCGTCCTCTACCCTAAAGAGGGGGAGCGACTCTTGGCGCAGGGCGAGTGCGATGCCTTGGTCTGGGAGGCTGCTGTTCCGCAGAAGGTGAGACACTCCTTGGTGGGAGGTGCCAGTCCCATCGGGTTGGCCCTGCTCGCAGTCTCTGCCGCTGCCAACGCGGCTTCGGACGCCAAGGTGGCGCACGATGCGGCTGTGAAATGGCGCCCCGTGGGACATTCCTTAATCTGTGTGACCAACCTTCGCGTTGCCCGACGCGTGGGCGGCACCGACGGGAGCCCAAACTGGAATGCATACCTACTCTCGGACATCCGCAGCCTCTCCTTCGGTCCAAACTCGAGCGCCCTAGTCGTTCGCATGGCCGGCAAGGAGTCCACCCCCTTCCGATACCAAATGCCCACCGCACCGGTGTGGTTCGCACTCCTGGCGCATCTCGTACCACCCAGCGCGTTGCCTCACGTCGATGCGCCGTCGGCGCCGCCGGTCGCTGCCATCGCGCGCCCTGATCCGAATCAGGCGTACGCAGGTCCGTCCATCGACGCTTTGCGCCCCGGCGACGTTGCGATGGAGCCCCAGCCTTGGACTCCACTGACCGTCCAATTCCCCCCCGCTGCTCCTCTCCGCGGTGCGGACAGTCTTCCCTCGCCGCCCCAGGCCCAGGTCAGCACAGCGCTACCACCCGCCCCACCTGCTGCCCCACCGATGCCGCCTCCGCTCACGCTGGTCTGCTGGCAGTGCCGAAGTGTCGTGCCCTCGACTAATCAGTTCTGCCACCGGTGCGGAAACCAGCTCCACTGAGTGACGATGATGGATCGAGAAGTGCTGAGAGACGTACGGGACCAACCCCCAGACACGGGCACAAGATGCGCGCCTTCGCGGGAATTGATCAGATGACTCCCCCGCGTACGTCCAAGCTTCAGCACGCACCCGCCGGGCCGAGCATCGCGGGAGTCTGCGGGGAGACTCGTCGGCACTCGGCCACCCTCGCTCGCCGCCATTCCGCCGCCGTCGCCCCGGGTCGGAGCGAGAGCGCCGCGTTCTCCAAACCACGGAGGCCACTCCCATGACCCCACCGAACACCGCCAGCGGCGGCGGATCGGGAGTCATCGCCCTCGTACTGATACTGGCGGTAGTCGCGGGTGTCGCGTACTACGTCGCGGTGGTGAGAGGTGCGAAGCAATCGATCACCACCCCGTGGCAGCCCTCGCAGGTCCTTCGTCAGGCGGTCCAGGAGATCGGAGCAGAGCGCAAGTGGGTGGTCACGGGCCACACGCAGGATTACGCGACATTCACGCGAGCCGGAACGAAGAGCTGTGCGCTGGGCTGCCTGCTGCTGTGGCTCTTCTTCAT
>PLTL01000267.1 GCA_003164475.1 Candidatus Dormiibacterota bacterium
ATTCGAGTGCGCGGCGGCTCATCGAATTGTTGCCGGGCATTCCGGTGCTCGATGTGCGGCTGGTGGCGGCGGAGCTCGGCGTGTCGTTCCAGGCGGCAAACGAGGCCGTCTCCCGGCTCGAGGGGACCGGGGTGCTGCGCCGGCATGAGCCGGATGCCCAGCGGGACCGACGGTGGAGCGCTCCAGAGCTGTTTGAGCTTCTGGACAGCTTCCAATGGGTGACGAGCGGACCGGCGGTGGAACTGGACGGTGTGGGGGTTCGCCGTCCGTCACCCCCGGGGAGCCCTGCTGGGCGCCGCCGGGTGGAGAAGGGGCCGTCTGGTGTGGAGGTGCGAGGCGCGGGGCTATAGATTGCTTAGGTTAGTCGTCCTGTTTCTTGGTCAGCTTCGCGAGCATCGCCTCCATTCGGTCGAGCCGTTCGACCAGGGCAGCATTGCCCTCGTCTGCCTTCTGCTCGACGAAGTAGGAAGCAACGGTCGCCGTGAGGACTCCGATGAGCCCGATCCCCACCAGCATGAGGACGACGGCCACCCCCCGCCCCCCCGCCGTCACCGGGAAGCGATCCCCGTAACCGACCGTGGTTACGGTGACAATCGCCCACCAGATGGCGTCGCCGAAGTTGTGGATGTTCGATCCTGGGGCGTCGGCTTCGAACGAAAGGATCAATCCAGCGCACGCAAAGACGATCAGGCCCACCGCCAAGAGCACGAAGTGCAGACCGCGATGGGTGAAGACGTCCTTGGCCCGCCGGAGGGCGTTAACCAGCACTACCCCGACCCGAGCCAGATTCAGGAGCCGCAGTAGCCGGGCCGCCCGCAAGGGTCGGAGCATCGGCAGGACAATGACGGCCAAGTCCACCAGGTGATGAGTGAAGAACGTCCTGCGAGCTGGTGTGAGCCAGAGCTTCACCAAATACTCGACCACGAAGGCCGCCCAGACCGCGTAGTCGATGTCCTCGAAGGTGGCCGTCAGGCCGGGCGCCAGCTTGACCACGAACGGGAGGACGAGCACTGGCAGCCAGAGCAGGGCCAGCACCATCATCGGCAGGTCGACCGCCGCTGAGAAGCGCTCGTAGGCGTTCGGGGAACGGCCCCGCATTTCGGGGGAAGTCTGCCACGTTCCGCGACCCTGTCGTCCGTGGGCGTAGTCGGCAACCCCTGATCTAACGACCCGATTGCGCCACGGGCACGAAACGCAATTCGCCCGAGGGTTGATCGAGAGACGGCGCAGGGTGCCAGACCCCACAAAGGGCCGGTCAGCCTGCTAGGGTCCGCTCCGTGAGCGACTCACCGGCTCCACCACCACCACAACCACCACCTCCGCCGCCCTTCTTCCCTCCGGCAGGCCAGCGACCGTTTCCACCACCTCTGTCGGAGATGTACTCGGAGCCACCGGTGTTCGCGGTCGGTCAGGGGTCCGGGTACCCCTGGTATCAGCAGAGTTGGTTCGTAATCCTGACGCTCATTGTCTTCTTCCCATTTGGCCTATGGGCGATGTGGACGCGTAAGCCAGGGTGGCGTCTTCGGACGAACGCGCTCGTCACCGGCTTCGTCGTGCTGGTCTTGGGCCTGTTCGCCCTCACCTCGGCGACCACTCCCCCTCTGCACAGCACGCCCGTAGCGGCGCGCCCTGCGTCACCAACGTCCAGCATCTCGACCCCGACAGCAACATCGCGACCAACGCAGACGCCCAAACCGACTCTCACTCCAGCGCCAACGCCCACGCCCACCCCAACACCCAGACCAGCGACCCCGACGCCGCTTCCGACCGCAACGCCCGTGGTGCAGGATCTATGCGGAGCACCGTCGAATCCTTGGGGCTACAACTTCTGCTCCGGGGGGACAGTCATCGACAACCCGCCGCACACCTTCTGCGATGTCTTCACTCCGTGCATTGCGTCCTTTTGGACGTCAACGTCCGGCTACGTGGTGCAGTGCGTGGATGGCAGCTACTCCCATTCAGGCGGGCGTTCGGGGGTCTGCTCTGATCACGGGGGCGAGAAACGGGCTCTCTTCCAGTAGGTCGCCGAGCGCTGGCTGATTGTCGGGCCAGCCGCCCCGACATTCATCGCCGCTAAGGCGAGCCTAGAACCGCCCTGACTAAGCCGGCAGCGCGGCGGGCGCCGCCGGCTGCGTCGCGTCGATCTGTGCGAGGTATCCCTGCAGCGTCTGAACCAGGGCGGGCACGTCACCCCGGAAGTGTGCCAGCGCGAGGTCGAAACGGAAGTCGAACGTCGGAGCGGCTTCGGGTCCGTAGTGGATGGTCGTGGCCTTCTGGCGGTTGGACACGGAGAAAGTGGTCGAGCCGTCAGCATCGTGTTGGAAACCGATCAGCTTGGCGAACTGGCACTCACGCGTCTGCTTCTTGCCCTCGAAGATGACGCGCTGGTTCGTCACGAATACCGTACCCGTATCAACAGCCGCAGGCACTACCGCGCCCTGCACCATGTGACCGCGGCTGGTACCCGTGCGGTAGCGGATCGAGCGGCCGCCAATACTACCGACCGGGATGGAGAAGCCTTGGGACTTGCCCTTCCATTGGCCCGGTAGACGCCGCTCACCGACCAGGGCGGCGCCGGCTACGGTCAGGAAGAGCCTCTCGCTGTCGCGAAGCATTACGTCGTTGGAGGCCACTCCCTCGAACGTCTCGGCCGTCTGGATCAGCTCGGCCATCCCGTCCCTCTGTCCCTGCCACTCGCCCAGGGCTTTCGCGTACGCTTCCGCCGCCACTTTTGCCCGATGCTTGTCGAACACGTCATGCAGCCTCCTGGGAAAGGGACCTAGACTCCACGTACCAGTGTACAGGCGTAGCAGTGTGGGTTGGGGTTCGCGTTGGTGTCTGGGCAACCAATCAACGGGAGCATCAGGTCATGGAGAAGTGGGGCTGGGTACTCTGCATCCCCGCAGGCCTCGTCGCCTTCTACATCGCCAACCTCGCCACCGGCGGCCCGAGCACCTTGGCCGGATCGACCGGGGTTGCCGTGGCGGTGGGTTGGGGCACGTTCGCCGTCGGACTAGCCATCAACCTCGCGTGGGCCTCGGCGAGGAACCGCAAGCAGTAACGCACCGGGCTGGCCAAGCTGCGATGCTCGCTGTCGGCTGACGCCCAGGGCCTCGCCGATCTCCGCGTCGTCTTTCGTCGACGAACTACGACCGGTGAAGCGCTCTGCGCCACCAGGAGACAGGTCGTGGCAAGCCACGGTTGCGAGAGTGAGCTGAGCGACGGTCAGCGCCGCGCGGCGGGCTGGCGAAGGATCTGCCACGGGGGGAGTGTAAGTTCCGCCGTGGCGACAGAGCCGAACCGTCTGCGTCCGTAGAACCTAGAAGGGGATGTCGTCAGGATCGATATCGCCGGCCGCCGCTGGTTGCCCCTGCTCTCGGTAGGGGTTCGATCCGACCTGGGCCTCCACCCACCTATTGAAGCTCGCAGAGGTATCAGGCGCTATAAGCCCGTCGAGTTCTTGGTTAGAGACCAGCCCTTGCGCAACCAGGGATTCGAGAAGTTCGCGCATTGCGCGTCTTTCGGCATTAATGGATCGGGGCACCGGAATCGCTTGTTGCCGTCGCAGGACTTGCAGCACGAGGTCCTTGACCGCTGCTAGCTCTGCGGCGACTGGATTGTCTGGTTCGAACTTCGCCAGGCTCGCGGTGCCCGCTACCTGCGTAATCAAGGAGGCCGGCGTGTAGCCTGCTTCCAGAACCTTGTCGAAAGCTCCCTTGAGTTTCTTCTTTGCATCCTCGCCTTGCTGCAGCGAGATCGGAGTGCCAGCGTCGCCGATTTCGATAACACGCTCGTTCCTCGCATCGAACGGGAGCGTCTCGGCTTTATCGACCAAGAGGATGGTTGGCTTCCCGAAGCTCTGGGCAAAGGCAAGTTCGTAGAAGACATTAGGGTTCCGACCCGTAAGGTCC
>PLTL01000379.1 GCA_003164475.1 Candidatus Dormiibacterota bacterium
TCTTCGGGCGCCTCTACGACCGCTTCGGGATCGGCGTGCTGCTGCCGCTCACCGTCGTCTCGGCGCTGTACGCGCCCTTGGCTTTCCTGGGTGGCTTCTGGGTCGCCCTGGTGGGGGCCTCACTCTGGGGTCTCGGGATGGGGGTCCAGGAGTCGATCATCCCGGCCGCCGTCGCCACCATGGTGCCCGCCGCCCGTCGGGCCTCCGCCTACGGTCTCTTCACCGCCGGTTACGGGATCGCCTGGTTCCTGGGCAGCGTGCTCATCGGAATCCTGTATTCGGTGGCCATCCCCGCCGCCGTGGCCTTTGCCCTGGTCGCTGAGGTCGCAGCCCTACCGCTTCTGCTCGCCGTCCGCAGGCGCACGAGAGGCGCCTCATCCGCACCGCCCTCTCCTACTGGTGAGCCGGCATGACCTGGCGTCACGACAAGTGGGGCTCTGCCGACCTGCGAGGCTGCGGGCAAAACGATGTTGGGTGACACTTCCAGCACCAAGTCTGGGAGTGAGCACCTTCAGTGTGAACGTACCTCACGGTACGGGAGGAACGAAGTGGACACCACGATCACTCGAATCCATGGACGCGAGATCCTCGATTCTCGCGGGAATCCCACGGTGGAGGTGGAGGTGGACCTGGCGTGCGGGGTCAGCGCTCGCGCGGGCGTGCCGTCCGGGGCGTCCACCGGAAGTCGCGAGGCGGTGGAGCTTCGCGACGGAGATCGGAATCGCTTCGGCGGCAAGGGAGTCCTCCGAGCCGTCGCCGCGGTCGAGGAGACCATCGCTCCCGGCCTCCTCGGCATGGACGCAAGCGCCCAGGCGCGGGTCGACGCCGCGATGATCGCCCTGGACGGGTCTCCCAACAAGGGCCGTCTCGGTGCCAACGCCATCCTCGGAGTGTCCATGGCCTGTGCGCGCGCCTCCGCCGAGGCCAGTGGCAGTCCCCTCTACCGGTACCTCGGTGGTCCGGGGGCGACCCGCCTGCCCGTGCCGATGATGAACATCCTGAACGGTGGCGTGCACGCCCATGGCCAGGGGGCCGACATCCAGGAGTACATGATCGGCGCCTACGGCGCCGCCGACTTCCGCGAGGCGGTGCGCTGGAGCAGCGAGATCTACCGTGCGCTCCAGGGGATCTTGGTCGAGAAGGGTCTGACCGTGGGAGTCGGTGACGAGGGGGGCTTCGCACCCCATGTGAAGTCCAATCGCGAGCCCCTCGAACTGATCGTGTCGGCAATCGAGAAGGCCGGGCTGCGGCCCGGGGCTGACGTGGGCATCGCCATGGACCCCGCCTCCAGTGAGTTCTTCCACGACGGGAAGTACGACCTGAAGACCGAGGGCCGCCAGCTCAGCAGCGAGGAGATGGTGGGCTATTACGAGTCGATGGTCGCGGACTATCCGATCTGCCTTCTGGAGGACGGCCTGGCCGAGGGCGACTGGGAGGGCTGGAAGGTCCTCAACCGCACGCTGGGCGCCACCATCGAGCTGGTGGGCGACGACATCTTCTGCACCAATCCGGCCATCATTGCCCGCGGCATCGAGGAGGACATCGCCAACTCGACGCTCATCAAGCTCAACCAGATCGGCACCCTGACCGAGACAATCGCCGCCACCCGGCTGGCCCAGTTCCACGGGTGGGGCGCCTTCGTGTCCCATCGTTCCGGGGAGACCGTGGACAGCTTCATCGCCGACATGACCGTGGCGCTGGACACGGGTCACCTCAAGACGGGAGCGCCCTGCCGTGGCGAGCGGGTGGAGAAGTACAACCAGCTCATGCGTATCGAGGAGCAGCTCGGCGCCAGCGCCAGCTACGCCGGGAAATCGGCGTTCTGCCGTCCGGTGCGCTTCTGAGGGGGCCTCGGGGCGACGCTCTGGTCTTCCCGGCCGTGCAGGCAATCTTGCTCACGACCATGCAGGGCGTCGCCCCCCCTTTCACTGGAGGCCAGCTGAAGGCGGGGGCGCCCTCTCGCGCTCCCAGTGCGTGACCACGTCCAAGCGGCTGCTGCGCATCGAGCGTGAGCTGGGCCATGGGACCCAATACGCGGGGCGGGAGACCCTCCCTCGTGCCGAGGCTCAGACCGGTGTCCCCTCTGCAGCCGCATCCGCCTGAGCTGGAGGGTTGACGCGGCCGAAGATAGCCTCGTAGACGTCGTTGCCGAAACTGGTCGGCAACGGCCTCGCCTCGCGCACCTTGAAGGTGCGGGTGCCGTCGGGTAGCCGCTCGGCCCGCAGGGAGAGGACGCCGTCCGTTGTGTCGCCGCTGAGCCGCCGCGCCAGTTCGTAGAGGTGGGTCACCAGGACCACCCTGAGGCCGGCGTCGGTCAGGGCGCGGAGAACCTGTTCACCGATGTCGGCGCCCTCCCGCTCGTTCGTCGAGCCGAAGGACTCGTTGCAGAGCAGCAGCGCCCGCGGCCCGATGAGGTCGACGACCCGGCTCATGCGGTCGAGCTCCTCGTCGAGCTTGCCCTGTGTCATCGTCGCGTCCTCCTCACGCAGGAAGTGGGTGAAGACTCCGCTGGCGACGTCGGCGGAGAACGAGGTGGCGGGAACGAACATTCCCGCCTGCATCATGAGCTGAGCCAGTCCCACGCTGCGCAGGAAGGTCGACTTGCCCCCCCGGTTGGCACCGGTGATCAGCAGCAGCCCCTTCCCATCGGCCGTCAGGTCGTTGGCTACGACCCTGGTTGGCATGGTCAGCGCCAGGACCACGTCGTACAGCCCCGAGACGGCGAGGATCCGGGCGGAGGCTTGACGTGGGGCGGGAAACGAGGTCGGATACCCGCGCCGGTCGAGCTCGGAGTACAGGTTGAGGCAGCCGACGTAGAAGGCAACCTCGGCTCGTAGCTGGGTGAAGAAACTCAGAACATGGTCGCTCGACTGGGAGAGAGCGTCGGCCACCAGGTTGATGCCGCGGGCGCGAAGCTCGGCGAGGGCCGCTTGCCCACCGTCGTCCTGGGAAGGGATTTCGAACTTGAGACGCGGATCGCCACGCTCCCGGACATGCCAGAGCCAGCCCCGCCGCGCGCCGAGCGGGCGGCGCAGGACGACCCCGACCCCCGAGGTCCCCCTGCCCAGACCCTCGCTCACCAGCACGCCCCGGCGGAAGCGCAGCCGCTCGAGCTGCTCCTCGATCTCCCCGAAATACCGGTCATCGAGTTCCTCGAGGAGCGTGGCGAACAGGCGCCCGAAGGCCGGCGAGCTGAAGCGTTGGGCATTCTCCGACGCCCTCTGACGAAGGATCCGGAGCTTGCGGACGAGGAGCTGCAGGACGTTGACGGCGTGGTGGAGATGCGTCTCCGGGGTGTACCCATGCCAGCTCCAGATCTTCTTCTCCTCTTGCAGTGTCTCGACCGCCAGGTCGTACAGGGCACGCACAGCATCGGGATGCTTGATGGCGTCGTCGAGCGCCTGTTGCCGGTAGAGGATGGCGTCGCAATCCTGGAGGCTTGCCAGCAGCGCCTGCTCGGCGACAGTACGGATGACAGCGTCACCAGCCCCCATCGTCCCCAAGAGGACAGCGAGGCCAAGGTCCTGGGCCAGGTCGGGAGCCTGGGCCGGAGGCGCCGAGCTCCGGTCGAAATCCCGATCCGGGTGCAGGAGGCGAACCCTCATGGCGACACAGCTCTGATGTGAAGGATCATCCCCGGAGCCGTGCCGTCACCGCTGCATAGCTGAGACCGTGGGCCTCAGCCAGCACCATGGCGTAGGCGCGGCCGTCCGCGGGCCTGCGGAGCACCTTGAAGGTGCGCTGTGCCGGGTTGTCGGGCGCAACCATGCTCAGCATGCTGACAACACTCGGGCCGAGCCGGGACAGCTCGTCGATGAACGTGACATACACTGCAAGCACGTCCATCCCGATGAGCCGTTCCAGGATCCTGCGACCCAGAAGGAGCTGGTCCTCGGAGGTGGTGGAGGCGAAGCTCTCGTTCATCACCACGATGCTCCGCCCGGTCGCCTGGTCGATCATGGCCCGGATCCGCAGGAGCTCGTCCTCCAGTCCGCTGTGGAGGTCCTCGATCTGCTCCTGCTTGGCGAAGTGAGTCAGGACGCGGTCGCAGAGGAGGAGGCAGGCGCTCGTCCCCGGCACCGGGAAGCCGAGAGCGGCCAGATGGTGAAGCTGCCCGAAGGCGCGGGCGATGGTGGTCTTGCCTCCCTGGTTGGGCCCCGACACGACCAGGATGCGCTCGACGCCCCGTAGCTCGAGGTCGTTGACCACCACCGGGCGTCTCTCGGCAACCAGCTTGCCAGCGAGAGCAAGGTCGAAGGTGTCGGAAGCCCGGTGCTCCTTGACGCTCAGGCTGACTTCAGGTAGGCAGAAGCTCAGGCCGGCTTCTTTGAGCGGCTGGATGAAGCCGAGATAGCCCAGGTAGACCTGAGCCTCGCGCTCGAAGCGGGCGATCACCGGATCGACCAGGTCCGCGTAGCGCTCGTGGTATGCGAGCAGGGAGTGGAACAGGTCGGGATAAAGGATGGCAACGCGGTCGACGATCATCTCCTGGACGTGGTTGGCGAAGTCGTGGCGGAACTCCACGAGGCGGCTCTTCGCGTCGCCGGTCCGGAACTTCTCGAAGGTCGCCAGCACCTCAGTGCTGTAGTCGGGCTCACCGTGGAAGTCGCTCACGGTCACGCGCCCGTCGTGGACCCGCACGCAGAAGCGAAGCGCCCCGAGGTCATCCTGGAGCCGCCGGGTCTCGGCTTCGAGAACCCCGAACCCTTCCGACCGCACATAGCCGTCCAAGAGCTGGCTGAAGTGGCGCAGGCCTTCGGACGCGGGAGCGGCGCGAACCAGCTCGTCGCGCAGCGCGGCGAGGGCATCGCAGTAGGTCCGGGCGGCATCCAGGAACCACGAGGCCTTCCCGTAGCGGTGACGACGCTGGGACGACGCTGTGAGATAGCTCCGCACGTGGCGCATCTGAGCCGCGAACGCCTCGACTGCTCCGGAGAGCCCGGTCTCGAGGTCCACGAAGACTGCCTGGCGATAGGCCACCGCCCGCTGGTCGCGCAGGAGGGTCGTGAAGAAC
>PLTL01000014.1 GCA_003164475.1 Candidatus Dormiibacterota bacterium
TGCCCCGGATCTTCTGGATCTACCTGGGCGGGGCCGCCCTGGCCGGGGCCGGTTTCGCGGACTGGCCGCTGATCGCCTTCCACTTCGCCCAGGGGTCGGTCGTCGGCGCGGACGTCATCCCGATCTTCTACGCGGTCGCCATGGCGGTGAGCGGTGCCGGATCGTTCCTCTTCGGGCGCCTCTACGACCGCTTCGGGATCGGCGTGCTGCTGCCGCTCACCGTCGTCTCGGCGCTGTACGCGCCCTTGGCTTTCCTGGGTGGCTTCTGGGTCGCCCTGGTGGGGGCCTCACTCTGGGGTCTCGGGATGGGGGTCCAGGAGTCGATCATCCCGGCCGCCGTCGCCACCATGGTGCCCGCCGCCCGTCGGGCCTCCGCCTACGGTCTCTTCACCGCCGGCTACGGGATCGCCTGGTTCCTGGGCAGCGTGCTCATCGGAATCCTGTATTCGGTGGCGGTCCCCGCCGCGGTGGCCTTTGCCCTGGTCGCCGAGGTCGCAGCCCTGCCGCTTCTCGTTGCCGTCCGCAGGCGGACGAGGGGCGCGTCACCCATGCCGCCTTCCGTTGCTGGTCAGCCGGCATGACCACCACTCAGGGACCGCGCTTGGAGAAGACCACGAGTGGCGCACCGTTGCTGCGCATCGACGACGTCTTTCTGGTCCGCGGGAGAAGCGGGGCGTGGTTGCTCGATTTCACTGCGGTCGTTGCCGGCAGGTCGAAACAGGTGGCGGTGCACATCGGCCGACGACGCGACCTCGACCTTCTCGTGGTGGAGCTTCGGGGGCTCAACGCGAAATGACACTCCAGGTCGCTACGGACCCACCCATCAGCCGTCAGCGCTGGGCGGGGAGATGACAATTCGAAAGGGCGGTGTCTCCGACCTCATCGACGCCGACGTGGCGCTCCGCAGAGGGCTGCCCACACCGGCAAAGTTGAAGCCGGTAACGTGAGCGCCACGAGACCGCTCGTCGTCCCTCCGATGCCTCGAAGCGTGGAAGAGACTGGACTCCCCTTTGGCTTCATCTGCGACCTCGTCCTCAAGGTCGTCTACTTCAACGGGAGCATGCTCGGTCGCGATCTCGCCCGCCATGTGCGCCTTCCCTTCCCCTTCGTCGAGAACGCTCTCAAGTTCCTCGCCGACGAGGGCTACTGCGCTTCGGCGGGGGTGAGGACGGCCGTGCTGACCGGCAACGAGCCGATCAAAGCCGGCATGCAGTTCACGATCACCACCACGGGCCGGCAGCGGGCGCGCGAGCTTCTGGAGATCAACCAGTATGCCGGCCCCGCCCCGGTGCCGATCGGCGACTACAGCGCCATGGCGGCCCGTCAGGCCGAGGTGGAGGTCGTCGTCAACCGGGCCCGGCTTCAGGAAGCGTTCGCCCACCTCGTCCTCAACCTGCGATTGCTGGACCACCTCGGCCCAGCCATCTCCGCGCGCCACGCATGCTTCCTCTACGGGCCCTCGGGCAATGGCAAGACCAGCATCGCCGACGCCAGCGCGGGACTGATGGGGCCGCCCATCTTCATCCCGCACGCCCTCTATGCGCACGGCGAGGTCATCCGCTTCTTCGACCCCGTCTATCACACGCCGATTGAGCGGGAGCTGCCTCCTCACGATGCCCGCTGGCAGCTCGCGGCCCGGCCCTCGGTCAAGGCGGGGGGAGAGCTGAGCCCCCGCATGCTGGAGTTGGCCTTCGATCCCACCCTCGGCTTTTACGAGGCGTCGCTGCAGCTCAAGGCAAATGGCGGGCTCCTCCTCGTCGACGACTTCGGCAGGCAGCAGCACATGTCCCCCCGTGAGCTGCTCAACCGGCTGATCGTGCCCCTGGAGAATCGGGTCGACTACGTCAACATCGCTCGCGCCGGGACCAGCGTGGGGGTGCCCTTCACCTGCCTATTGATGCTGAGCACCAACCTGAACCCCCATGAGCTGATCGACGAGGCTTTCCTCCGCCGGGTCCGCTACAAGGTCCACGTCCCGGATCCGACCGCCGAGGAGTTCCGGGAGATCTGGCGCCGCGCGTGCGCCCAGCATGCTCTCGCCAGCTCCGAGGACGTGATCACCTACGTGATAGAGCGCCACTACCTGGCCAAGGGGCGCGACTTTCATGGCTCGCATCCTCGGGACCTCGTCGACCACGTCATTCACCTCTGCCGCTACCTGGAGATCGAGGCACAGATGACACCGGGGCTACTCGACGAGGCGTGCGAGACGTACTTTGTGGACACCCTCGCAGGGGGAGTTGAGGGTCTCACTGAGGGGGTCGCCAGTGGCCGAACCTGACCCCCCATCTCGCGGCCTTCGTGCGTATCAGCGGCTGAAGCTGGACCTCGCCGACACCCTCCGCGACCTCATCGCTGTGGCACGGGAGCGGCGCGATGAGCATCTTGAGCAGGAGGTGCGTGATCTGCTGGCTCGTCTCGCCACGGATCGCTTCGATGTGGCTGTCCTCGGACAGTTCAGTCGCGGCAAGAGCACCCTGATGAATGCCGTCATGGGCCACCCCTACCTGCCCACCGGACCTCGGCCCACCACCTCGCTGGTGACCAGCGTTCGCTTCGGTAGCCGCCCCCGGGCCCTGGTTCATCGGGAGGGCGGCGGACTTCCCTTCGAGGTGGGGATCGCAGCAGTCGCCGAGTACGTCGCCGGGCTCGCCGGACGGTCGGGAGATGTCGCCGGTATCGACGTGGAGCTTCCGGCTGAGGTGCTGCGGCTGGGATTCAACTTCGTCGACACTCCGGGGGTCGGTTCGGCGATCCGAGCCAACACCGAGGCCGCCCAGCGCTTCCTTCCTCAGACGGACGCCGCCATCCTGGTGACCAGCGTCGACTCCCCGATGACGGAGGCCGAGGTCGATCTCCTTCAGCAGGCCCTGGAGCATGGGTTGGCGGTCTTCCTGGTGGTCAACAAGATCGATCTCGTGGAG
Organism: Candidatus Dormiibacterota bacterium; assembly: GCA_003164475.1. The sequence goes on from PLTL01000014.1 coordinate 2,925, forward strand.
GGGGCGGATGCCGAGGCAGCCCTCGCCTTCGTTCGCAGCCAGGCGGCTGAGCAGGCCTCTGGCGCCGCGGTTGGCATCTTCCCCCTCTCCGCACTCGAGGGCCTCAGGGCCAAGCAGGCCTCAGATCCCGGTCGGCTCGCCCACACCGGCATGGCAGCCTTCGAGGCGGCGCTCGTCGACTACCTGACCCGTCACAAGGCGCGAGATTTGCTCCGCCGGGCGTGTGATCGTGCCGAGCGGCTGGTGGGACGGACGCGCATGTCCGCGGACGTGGCGGTGATGGCGGGAGATCCGGCTCGCGATGGGGGCCAGGCGCGCGCGCGGTTCGGTGTCCGGCGCGACGAGGTTATTGCCGAGGCCCGCCGGCGGGCGACAGAGCTGCGCCAAGCCATCAAGATCGATGCCGCCCTCCTGGCCCAGCGTCGGCGCTGGGCGGCGGAGCTGAGTGACCGGCTCGTGCGCGCCCTCGATGCCCTCAGCGAGCCGGCCTCCCCGCACGCGCAGGCCGGGGGCGTGGAGGACCTCTCCGCTGCTCTCGCCGCCGCGGCCGTACCAGCGCTCCGAGCATGGCGCGACGAGTGCCTGGACCGCGTTCGACAGCGCCTTGTGTCCATCACCGTCGATACCCTCGGCCCTTTTCAGTGGGTGGATCGACTTGTCGAAGCCGCCGCAGCCGCTGAGTTCGGCGTCCCCTCACCTCCCGAGTGGTCTGGTGGGCCCAGCATCCTGCCGCCACCCCTGACCTCGCCCCAGCTCGTCTGGTCACTCGACCTCGCGCCACCCCGCCGCCGCGCATTGCTGCGGCGCGGACGCAGTGCGTGGTATGCGGACGCACTCCAGTGGCTCAGTGGCGCGGTCGACGGATACTGCAGGGAACTCCAGGTCCACGTGGACAGCGATCTCGACAACTGGTTGGCCACGGTGTCCGAAGAGTTGCCGTCGCGAGCAGGCATGGTGGCAGAGCGCCTCATTGCTGCCGATCCCTCTCAGGCGCAGCGACACGCTCGCCGGCTCGAGGAGATGCAGCGGCGCCTCGTCCGGCTGCGGAGCGCGGTCGATGAATTGGGATCCGCGCCTGAGGGGCGGCCGGAAGGGGAACCCTTGCCAGCACCGCAGCCTGGGGTTGGCCTGGAGGGAGGGCGGCGCGCGCGCACTCGCTGCGTTGTCTGCTCCGGCCTCAGCCGGTCCCAGTTCGACTTCCTTGCCCACGCGCAGTATGAGCTGGCGACCGACCCAATCCGACAGGCAGAGCACGTGGCCAATGGCGGGTTCTGCGCCTTTCATACGTGGGTCTTCTCGGACCTAGCCTCGCCCCTCGGCATGGCCGCGGCCTACGCGAGGCTGGCCGCAGCGGTCGGCGAGACGCTCCTCGGTCTCGGCCAGAGCGGCCGCGATCGGGAGGAGATCTTGCTCGGAGTTGCCGGACTCGCGGTTGAGCCCGACCGCTGCCCCGGGTGCAACACGCTGCAGACCACTGAACGCGACCTTGTTCAAGCGCTCGTCAAATCACTCGACACGTCCTTGCCCTCCGCCCCGGCCCCGTCACTGTGCTTGCATCACGCCCTGCTCGTCGTCAACGGCGGCATCGAAACATCGGGTGCGCGCACGGTTGTACAGCGGCTGGGGGCGACCATGGTGCGCCTGTCGGAGGATATGCGCATTTACGCGTTGAAGCGTGAGGCGCTGCACAGTGGGCGCATAAGTCCTGACGAGGAGGGGGCCGCAATCGAGTGCCTGGCGCTCCTGGCGGGCAGCGCAGTGCTAGCGCGCCGCTTCTCCGGCAGCACCGAGTTCAGTATGGGCAAGCGCAGTGACGGTGCTGGGCGAAAGTGAGCGGACCTGGTCGGAGAAACTGACGAGGGAGACGCCTTCGAACCGGCGATGGCCAAGGTGGAGTTATGGCGACGGCGCGCGCGGCTGGCCGGTTGCCGAGACGGAGTCATAGCCTCACACGCAGGCTGCCTCCCTGACTTTCACGCTGGTCGCGACGAGGGCCAGGGGTGGTGACCCCCGGCCCCTCCGTCGCATCGGCGGCACGGCGAGAGCCGCGACGCCGGTAGAGCTTCAGACGGCGGAGTCCAGGCGCAGCGCCTGGATCAGCCGCTCGCGGGCGGGCCGATCCAGTTGAGCCACGACCCGCGCCACATGAGAAGTGAAATGGGCCTGAGCGGGTAGTCCCCTCCAGTCGGGGATCGTCGGCAGGCGATCTTCGCTCACCGCGAAGACGCTGGCCCCGCCTGTCCAATCGGGGTTGATCCGTGTACCGGTCATTCGTTACTCACCTCCTTTCCTCTGGTCTCTGCGTTGCAACGCAACTCGTCGGATGTGACAGACGAGCGCGCTGCGCCCAACAGGTCATCGGATGGCAGAGGCCGGCGTGGAGCGGCGAGGGTCGCGCTGGGGCGCGGCCCGCAGGGCGGATGTCGAGGACGGCCTCGAGAAGCGGCGTCATGACCATGACGACGATGAGGGCAACGCACGGGCCGGCTGCAGCGGCGAGTACGTGCTTCCGCTCTGGCCCGGGATGGCTGGCAGCACCCTAACCTCCACGAGAGATGGTGGTCAGAGGCCATCAGCTCGTAGGGAGCACTGCAGGCGCCAACGGCGCCACGGCGAGCCTCATCGCCGGTCAGGCGACTCTACCAAAACCGGTTGCGGAGACGGAGTCGGGGCGAGCGACGAGGCGGACGCCCTCGGCGGGGCGGCTACGGCGAGCCGACCCCGGACCGCCCGGGCCGGCCGGGCGTATCATCGATGGCTGAGCAGTGAAGCCTGCTCCTCACCAACCGCCCACTGGGCCGATGGCTTCTGAGGGATGCTGTTGTGTCACCCCCGGGAGAGATCCCGATGGTGAACGTGGAGGATTGGTGAAGTGGCTCACGGCGGGCGCAACGGTCAGGAGCACCGGAGCCTTGCCGACCTACGATGATGCCGGCGCAAACGATATTGGGTGAGACTCTCGGCAGCAAGCCCGGGAGTGAGCGCCCTCAGTGTGTGCGTACCTGACGGTACGGGAGGAGCGAAGTGGACACCACCATCACTCGAATCCATGGACGCGAGATCCTCGATTCGCGCGGGAACCCCACCGTGGAGGTGGAGGTGGATCTGGCCTGCGGGATCAGGGCCCGCGCCGGGGTGCCGTCGGGGGCATCCACGGGCAGTCGCGAGGCGGTGGAGCTCCGCGATGGCGATCCACATCGCTTCGGTGGTAAAGGTGTCCTCAAAGCCGTGGCCGGAATCGAGGAGACCATCGCTCCCGGCCTCCTCGGCATGGATGCGAGCGCCCAAGCCGAGGTCGACGCGGGGATGATCGCCCTCGACGGGACACCCAACAAGGGCCGCCTCGGCGCCAACGCCATCCTCGGTGTGTCGATGGCCTGCGCCCGCGGTGCCGCCGAGGCCAGCGGCCGTCCCCTGTACCAGTACCTCGGAGGTCCCGGGGCGACCCGCCTGCCGGTGCCGATGATGAACATCTTGAACGGCGGGGTGCACGCCCACGGCCAGGGGGCGGACATTCAGGAGTACATGATCGCTCCGTATGGCGCCCCCGACTTCCGTGAGGCAGTCCGCTGGAGCAGCGAGATCTATCGTGCGCTGCAGGGGATCCTGATCGAGAAGGGTCTCACGGTGGGGGTCGGCGACGAGGGTGGTTTTGCGCCGCACGTGAAGTCCAATCGCGAGCCCCTGGACCTGATCGTGTCCGCCATCGAGAAGGCCGGGCTGCGGCCCGGAGCTGACGTGGGGATCGCCATGGATCCGGCTCCCAGTGAGTTCTTCCATGACGGGAAGTACGACCTGAAGAGCGAGGGCCGCCAGCTCACCAGCGAGGAGATGGTGGGCTATTACGAGTCGATGGTGGCGGACTATCCGATCTGCCTCTTGGAAGACGGTCTGGCCGAGAGCGACTGGGAGAGCTGGAAGGTCCTCAACCGCGCGCTGGGTGCCACGATCGAGCTGGTCGGCGACGACATCTTCTGCACCAATCCGGCCATCATCGCCCGTGCCATCGAGGAGGACATCGCCAACTCGGCCCTGATCAAGCTCAACCAGATCGGCACCCTGACCGAGACCATCGCGGCCACGCGGCTGGCCCAGTTCCACGGGTGGGGCGCCTTCGTCTCCCACCGCTCCGGGGAGACCGTGGACAGCTTCATCGCCGACATGACGGTGGCGCTGGACACCGGGCACCTCAAGACGGGAGCGCCCTGTCGGGGTGAGCGGGTGGAGAAGTACAACCAGCTCATGCGCATCGAGGAGCAGCTCGGCGCCAGTGCCAGCTACGCCGGGAAGTTGGCCTTCTGCCGTCCGGTGCGCTTCTGAGGGGGGCATCCGGGCCACGCTCTGAGCTTTCGGGCCGTGAGGCCGACCTGGCAAAGGCGTCGCCACGACCTTGCGTGGCGTCGCTCCCCGCCTTCACTGGAGGCCAGCTGAAGTCAGGGGCGCCCTCGCGCTCCGAGTGCGTCACCACGTACAAACGGCTGCTGCGCATCGAGTGTGAGCTGGCCCACGGGAACCGGTTACGCGCGGAGAGAGACCTTGCCCCGTGCCGAGGCTCAGACCGGCGTCCCCTCTGCAGCCGCATCCGCCTGAGCTGTGGGGTTGGCGCCGCCGAAGACAGCCTCGTAGACGTCGTTGCCGAAACTGGTCGGCAGCGGCCTCGCCTCGCGCACCTTGAAGGTGCGGGTGCCGTCGGGTAGCCGCTCGGCCCGCAGGGAGAGGACGCCGTCCGTTGTGTCGCCGCTGAGCCGCCGCGCCAGCTCGTAGAGGTGGGTGACCAGGACCACCCTGATACCGGCGTCGGTCAGGGCGCGGACGACCTGCTCGCCGATGTCGGCTCCCTCCCACTCATTTGTCGAGCCGAAGGACTCATTGCAGAGCAACAGCGCCCGCGGCCCGATGAGATCGACGACCCGGCTCATTCGATCGAGTTCCTCGTCGAGCTTGCCCCGCGTCATCGTCTCGTCCTCCTCACGCAGGAAGTGGGTGAAGACTCCGCTGGCGATGTCGGCCGAGAACGAGGTGGCGGGAACGAACATCCCCGCCTGCATCATGAGCTGAGCCAGTCCCACGCTGCGCAGGAAGGTCGACTTGCCCCCCCGGTTGGCACCGGTGATCAGCACCAGCCCCTTCCCATCGGCCGTCAGGTCGTTGGCCACGACCCTGGTTGGCATGGTCAGCGCCAGGACCACGTCGTACAGTCCCGAGACGCAGAGGATTCGGGCTGAGGCTTGGCGTGGGGCCGGAAGCGAGGTCGGATACCCACGTCGCCCGAGCTCGGCGTACAGGTTGAGGCAGCCGACGTAGAAGGCAAGCTCAGCCCGCAGCTGGGTGAAGAAACTCAGAACGTGATCGCTCGACTGGGAGAGCGCGTTGGCCACCAGGTTGATGCCGCGGGCGCGAAGCTCGTCGAGGGCCGCGTGCCCACCGTCGTCCTGGGGAGAGATCTCGAACTTGAGACGCGGATCGCCACGCTCCCGGACATGCCGGAGCCAGCCCCGCCGCGCGCCGAGCGGGCGGCGCAGGACGACCCCGACCCCCGCGCTCCCCCTGCCCAGACCCTCGCTCACCAGCACGCCCCGGCGGAAGCGCAGCCGCTCGAGCTGCTCCTCGATCTCCCCGAAATACCTGTCGTCGAGTTCCTCGAGGAGCGTGGCGAACAGGCGCCGGAACGCCGGCGAGCTGAAGTGTTGGGCATTCTCCGACACCCGCTGACGAAGGATCCGGAGCTTGCGGACGAGGAGTTGCAGGACGTTGACGGCGTGGTGGAGGTTCATCTCCGGGGTGTACCCATGCCAGCTCCAGATCTTCTTCTCCTCTTGCAGTGTCTCGACCGCCAGGTCGTACAGGGCACGCACGGCATCGGGATGCTTGACGGCGTCGTCGAGCGCCTGCTGCCGGTAGAGGATGACGTCGCAGTCGTGGAGACTTGCGAGCAGCGCCTGCTCGGCGACGGTGCGGATGACGGCGTCACCAGCCGCCATCGTCCCCAGGAGGACAGCGAGGCCAAGGTCCTCGGCCAGGTCGGGAGCCTGGGCCGGAGGCGCCGAGCTCCGGTCGAAGTCGCGGTCCGGGTGCAGGAGGCGAACCCTCATGGCGACACAGCGCTGACGTGAGGGGTCATCCGTGGAGCCGTTCCGTGACCGCTGCATAGCTGAGACCGTGGGCCTCAGCCAGCACCATGGCGTAGGCGCGGCCGTCCGCCGGCCTGCGCACCACCTTGAAGGTGCGCTGTGCCGGGTTGTCGGGCGCCACCGTGCTCAGCATGCTGACAACACTCGGGCCGAGCCGGGACAGCTCGTCGATGAACGTGACATACACTGCAAGCACATCCATCCCGATGAGCCGTTTCAGGATCCTGCGACCCAGAAGGAGCTGGTCCTCGGCGGTGGTGGAGGCGAAGCTCTCGTTCATCACCACGATGCTCCGCCCGGTCGCCTGTTCGATCATGGCCCGGATCCGCAGGAGCTCGTTCTCCAGTCCGCTGTGGAGGTCCTCGATCTGCTCCTGCTTGGCGAAGTGAGTCAGGACGCGGTCGCAGAGGAGGAGGCGGGCGCTCGTCCCCGGCACCGGGAAGCCGAGTGCGGCCAGATGGTGAAGCTGCCCGAAGGCGCGGGCGATGGTGGTCTTACCTCCCTGGTTGGGCCCCGACACCACCAGGACGCGCTCGGCGCCCCGTAGCTCGAGGTCGTTGACCACCACCGGGCGTCTCTCGGCAACCAGCTTGCCAGCGAGAGCTAGATCGAAGGTGTCGGAAGCCCGGTGCTCCTTGGCGCTCAGGCTGACCTCAGGTAGGCAGAAGCTCAGCCCGGCCTCTTTGAGCGGCTGGATGAAGCCGAGATAGCCCAGGTAGACCTGGGCCTCGCGCTCGAAGCGGGCGATCACCGGATCGACCAGGTCCGCGTAGCGCTCGTGGTAGGCGAGCAGGGAGTGGAACAGGTCGGGATGGAGGATGGCAACGCGGTCGACGATCATCTCCTGGACGTGGTTGGCGAAGTCGTGGCGGAACTCCACGAGGCGGCTCTTCGCGTTGCCGGTCCGGAACTTCTCGAAGGTCGCCAGCACCTCAGTGCTGTAGTCGGGCTCACCGTGGAAGTCGCTCACGGTCACCCGCCCGTCGTGGACCCGCACGCAGAAGCGAAGTGCTCCGAGCTCATCCTGGAGCCGCCGAGTCTCGGCATCGAGAACCCCGAACCCTTCCGACCGCAGATAGCCGTCCAAGAGTCGGCTGAAGCGGCGCAGGCTCTCGGACGCAGGATGGGCGTGAGCCAGCTCGTCGCGCAGCGAGGTGAGGGCATCGCAGTGGATCCGGGCGGCATCCAGGAACCACGCGGCCTTCCCGTAGCGGTGAGTACGTTGGGACGACGCTGTGAGGTAGCTCCGCACATGGCGCATCTGAGCCGCGAACGCCTCGACTGCTCCGGAGAGCCCGGTCTCGAGGTCCACGAAGACTGACTGGCGATAGGCGACCGCCCGCTCGTCGCGCAGGAGGGTCGTGAAGAAC
>PLTL01000136.1:0-9547 GCA_003164475.1 Candidatus Dormiibacterota bacterium
CGACGAAGCTGACCGGGGTGCCCGGGTTGTACGCGGGCGGGTTGACATCCACCACGATCCCGGTCCAGGCGTCATTGACCGGTGCGGTAAGCTGCACCGAGGTCTGCCCACCATCCAGGGTGAGCACACCCACGCTAACGGGCGGCGTCTGCGTTGAGACGTTGACGACGCCTCCCTGACCACCGACCACGCTCACATCGCCGTCCAGAACGTCGATCGTTCCGCCCGTGACCGCGACCGAGACGATGCCCTGGATGGCGGCGGCAAGGGCGGCGGCGGTGAGCGGCGTCTCGGGGGGGAGCGTCTCGCCCTGGCCGTAGTAGGTGGGGAGGATGGAGGCGGTGCCGGAATACCCGGGGCCCACNNGTCTGGCCCACCCCGGACTGGACCTGGAGGGCGAAGGGACTGAGGTTGGCGAGCACGACGCCCGCGATCACCTGGCCGGGGCCGAGCGAGGCCGGGACCTGGACGGTCCCTCCCGCTACCAGTGGGATCGGAGGTCCGGTCTGGCTCACGCCGCGACCTCGGCCACGTCCTCGGCGGCTCCCTCAGCGCCGGCTCCCTTGGCAGCGCGCGGAGCAGCTGCCTCGGAGCCGCCGCCCCCCGGCATGGAGACGTTCTGCCCGGACCCCTTGGCGAGCAGGTAGAGGCCAGCCAGAAGGAAGACCGCACCGGCCACGCCGAGCAGGAGCCGCAGGATCACGTTCTCGAAGAGGTTCTCGAGGCCGCTGAGAGCGTCCCCCACCCAGTCGGCGGGGTTGAGGTCGATGCCGGTCGTGCTGGCGGATGTTGACCCTGTGGGCTGGTTAGTGGCGGACAGAGTGCTGATCTCCCCAGCGGATCCGGGAGGCAGGATGAACCCCTCGACGTCAGCCATGCTGGACTCCCTCGTGTCGGTGTTCCCGGGGCCGTTGCTGTAGTTCATCTCGGACACCTTGAAGGTGCCGTCGGAGTTGACCGCGGTGACATATGCGACGTGCCCTGTTCCAGCATCGTAGTACCCGGAGGGGGTGTCGGAGGTAGCCGGGAAGCTGCCGGGCTGGTAGACGACCACGGCGCCCACCTGGGGGGTCGAGCTCTCGGGGAGGCCGGCCTTGGCGGCATTCGCGAGCCAGTTGTCGGCGTTGCCCAGGCCCGCAGGGATCCAGCTGGCGACCTGGGCCACGTATGCGGTGCATTGGCCGGCGATGTAGCTGGCGACGGACGCCGCGCTCATCAGCTTAGGAGGAGGAGAAGAGCGCGGTCTGACCCGGCAGCTGTGTCCACTGCTGGTACGTGATGGGCTGGAACTGGCCCTTCTGGGGCTGGTAGTACTCCTGCCCGCCCGTCTGCTGGTACGCCGAGGCGGCCTGGGCAGATGGAAGCCAGTTGAAGGTCCCGGCAGACGTGGTCACGGGCTGCGCGCCGGCCGCGGTCCCGTAGCCCGGAGCGTTGTACCCGACGCCCAGGTACTGCTCGCTGCTGGTGTCGGTGTAGAGGGGCGGCGTGGGGGTCGTGGTGGTCACCGCCGGCGCTGCAGCGGCAGTAGTGGTGGCCGCCGTGGTCCCAGAGGTGAGGGACTGCTCGGCAGCCGTCATCTCGCTCGTCGCGGTCCCCACGGAGCTAGAAAGCGCGCTGAGTGCCTGGACGATCTCCTGGTCGTAGCTGGATTGGCTGCCGTCCGAGGTGTAGCCGGCCACGGTGCCGGATCCGGTGGTCCCGGTTGCCGAAGTCGTCCCGGTGGTCGAGGTCGTGCCGGTGCTCGACGTCGTAGAGCTGCTCGACTTGGAGTTGCGGTAAGCAAGCCAGGCGATCAGGGCGCCGACGACGCCCACCGCGAGGGCAGCGTAACCGATGACCCGCTGCTTCTTCTTCTTGGCCTCGCCGGTGAGCGGCGCCTTCGGCTCTTCCTCTGGCATCTCAGGCCGACTTCAGGTTGGCGTCGATGAGCGCGGAGGTGAAGGCCGCCTGCGCGAGGCCGCTCTGTGCGATCTGGGCGCGGACCAGTTGGCCCCGCATCTGCGAGGCCGTCCAGGGGGTGAGCGCGGAGGGGTTGAACTTGACGGCCATGCGCTGGCCGCCGGCCACGCTGCCGGGGGTGACGGTCTGCTGCCAGACCGGCAGCGCGGTCCCGTCGCCCACCATCCACCCAGAGGTGAGGCCGCCGATGGAGATGCGCTGCAGGCCCGGGGACGCCGAGAAGCGCCGGGTGAGGATGATGTCCCCGAAGGCGCCAATCTGGGAGGAACTCGAGGCGCTGTTCTCCAGGCCGTGCGGCGCAACAACGCCGAACCCGACCTCAGCGGGGAAGGGGTTGCGCCCAGCGCGCGGGCCGGGCCCCACCTGGGCCCCCATGGCTAGGAAGCCTGTCCGCTGAGGAGCGTCGCGTCGTTCGTCACCTGGCCACCCACGGCCGAGACGGCGGTGGCGAAGCCAGCGGCGTGGGTCACGACGAGCACCAGAAGGGCGCCCATGAAGACCCAGAGGATGAGGTGAGTTACGGTGTTCATCGGTGGGTCACGACGTGGTAGATGAGGATGGCCACGACCACGCCGATGAGCGCGACGGCTACGGTGGGGAGGTGGATGCCCTTGAGGTTCACGGCGATCTCCTATCCCAGACCCGAAAGCTGAAGAACGTTGCTCGCCGTGGAGCTGGTGGTGCTGGCGCTCTTGCTGCCCAGGCCGCCCCACTCGGTGAGCGCCCAGAGCATGGCCAGGCCAACCGCGAAGACGGTGGCCAGCATCCCGGCATTGTCGCCCAGGCCGGCGATGACGATGAGCGCGATCACGACGATAACCTCGGCCGCGAGGCCGGCGATCTGGGTGTGTGCCGAGGTGAGCTGAGCGGCGGTCTCGTTCTGGTTCACGATGGAGCCGATGAGGCTGCTGGAGCCCACCTTGGCGGTGCGGTTCGTGACCAGGTTGGCGACGATGAGGGCGACGCCGATAAAGGCGATGAGCTGCTGCTTGCCGTTGCCGATCATGTCAGTGGGCTCGTGACCCGGCCACCGCCGGAGCCGAAGGGGTTCATCCAGCTTGGAACGGGCGTGATGACCTGGGCCGGGCCGGTAACCCCAGGGTCGGAGTTGCCGGAGCTGGCCGAGATCTTCGTGCTCGTGCCGAGCGGCGTCTGCGTGCCGGTGGACGTCGAGGACCCGACCGTGGTGGGGGACGGGGCCGTCTGCCCAGTGATGACCTGGTAGAACTGGCCCTGGGTGCCCTGGACCGCGATGATGACGGCCAAGACGCCGCCCACGGCCAGGAGTGCCCCGATGAGCAGGTTCACGCGGCCACCCGTGCCTCTTCGCTGGCGCCCGCGAACTTGAGGCCCTCATTGGCCTCGAGGACGGTCTTGCGCCAGTGGATCTTCCCGATCAGGAAGACGGAGGTGAGCAGGCCCACGATCACCCAGAGGGTGGGCGAGGCCTTCCAGTTGAAGGGATGGTTGGCCGCCACCTGGGCGACGGTGCCGTTGTTGTCGGCGGTGCCGTAGCCCATGACGGAGCCGTAGGCCGAGGACGATCCGCCGCCTCCAGCGCCACCGATGAAGGCCGGCTGGGTCGGGCTGACCTGGGGGACGCCCTGGGTCGTCGGCCCGAAGGCCACAGGCTGGTAGGCGGAGGCCTGGGGCAGATCGAACCGCTGGCCGTTGATGACCTGGGTTCCGGGACCGAGCACGGGTGCCTCCTCCTAGCTCACGTAGACGAGGGACTCGATGCCCATGACCGCGTAGGCGGTGCTGGACAGCGTGGTGGTGCCCGTCTCGAAGTAGACCTGGCAGCCGGCCGTGGTGAGCAGGTTGAGCGCCCGCTTGTTCGAGATCGTGCCCCGGTCGTCGATGGCCAGGTCCCAGGCGAACGTGCCCTGGGGGAGCATCGACTGGTGCTGGAGGAGCCAGCGTTGCTGCATGGTGTCCGGGGTGTCGTCGAAGCGGAGCAGGCCGGAGCCGTACTGGAGCTGGGCCTTGGTCACGATGTTGATGTTGACGGGAGCGCCCACGCCGGAGCTCGCCGAGGGGTCAAAGAACCGGACGTAGACGGAGAGGACTTGGCCGGCTTCGAGCGGGATCAGGAGCGGGATGACGCTCTTGCCCGCCACGCCGAAGCGTGTGGTCTGCCAGGCGTACTGCCAGCCGTACACGGGCGGCAGCACGGCCGGGTTGCCGGCGTAGATCGCCTGGCGGCGGAAGGTGAGGGCGCAGGTGGCGGCGGTGAAGGTGGACGCGGTGTCACCGGAGGCGGTGAGCGCCGTGGTGTACACCGGGGCCACGTCCGTCGTCGGCCCGATGCCCTGGTTGAAGACGATGGAGGGGATGATCTGGCGTGTGGTGCCCGCCATGTACTGGGGGCTGACCAGCGCCGAGTGGGGCGCCGTCATCAGCTCGCCGGTGGGGGCCAGGTCGAAGTACGAGTCGAACCACTGCCCGGCGGGGAGCCGCAGGAGGGCCTCCCACGAGGTGCTCGAGGTCGTCCAGGCGGCGGCGAACTGGTTGGCCTGGGCCAGCGCGGCAGCGTAGTAGCCGGTCGCGGTGCCGCCCACCGGGAAGCCGGAGGGGTTGGCGCCCAGGTTGATTTCGCCGGCGTTGCGCGGGGCGCGCTGCGGCCGGATGAGGTTGAAGATGTACCAGTCGATCCCGCTCTCGACCTTGACGGACGAGTACTGGTTTTGGATCTGGAGCTGCACCGGGCCCACCGCGTTGAAGGGCGCGTAGGCGCTGGCGGTGAGCGTCTGGCCGGTGCCCTGGGTGTAGGTGCCGGCGAAGACCAGCTTCGCCATCCAATCGGTGACGACGTCGGTCTGCTTGAAGGCCTGGATGCCGTTCGCGGTCACCTGGGCCGTCTGGCTCATCGCGACGGAGAGCCCGATGGTCGACTCGAAGGTCTCCTGCCACTGGGTGCTGCCCGCGGGGGTGCCCGGGATGTCGAAGTACTGCCCAGGAGCCACGGTCTGGCCCTGGCTCGGGGTGCTCGTCTTCGAGGCCACTAGGTCATCCTCCGATCAGGGATGCTGGAAAAGGGCTGCGGGCCCCGGCAGGTTGGCCGCCTTGGCGCCCCATGTGAAGATCGCCATCATGCAAGACACCGCGACGGTGAGGAGAACGACGAAGACGATCGGGTGATCCAGGGCGTCCAGGAAGCGGTCCATCGCCCCCGATTATCGGCCGACTACCCTCATTTGGGGCAACGCTGCAATCGCTTCGCCTCGATGCAGCCGCTGGAGGCGATCCCGGATCCGGAAGAGGGCATCGACGGCGTCGTCAGCGAAGGGACGCTCCACGGGAGACATCTCCCCGACGTGCTCCTGGATCATCACCATCGACTCGTCGAGCAGCTGGGAGAGCTTGACCGGGAAGATCATAGGTCGAGCTTGTAGGGGCCCCAGACCTTCTCGTAATCGGCCTTGGTCCAGTACTTGAAGACGAAGGGCACCCGAGGCGGCCGGAGCGTGATTGGAGCCCCCATCTCCTGGAGGCGGCCGGCATCGCGCAGGAAGTCCAGCCGGAAGAGGTAGAGCTTGGTCAGCTCCTCCATGACGCTGGGCGGGATGCCCTTGGTCCGCTGCGAGCAGATCAGCACCGACTCCCCCAGCTCCCGGCCGCCCGTGACCGCCATGCCGATGGCGTCGAAGCCACCGAAGGGGGCGCCGTTGGAGTGGTAGTGGTCCCTGACCTCGTCGACCTGGAGCAGCTGTGGGCGAGAGGACCGGGCGCCGGCGTGGAATACCTGGACGCACGCGGCGCAGAGCTCCGGCCGCGGCTTCCGGCCGCCGGCTCCCTGGACGATCACCGTGGTTGCCATGCCGAAGGCGCGCTCGAGGTCGGACGGATTGCTCACCGCGACCGAGTCGGCGATGACCTGGCCGTGGCCCCAATGCCGATACCGGCGCTGGGCGGTCACTCCGCTCGTCTCCCACTGGGCCCGGTAGCGGGGCTTCGTGTCGAGGATCAGCCGGCGTGCCTTCTTGCCCTGATACCTGGTCAGGAAGTCTCGGCCGAGGAGATCCGCGAGCGTGGTCTTGCCCGTCCCGGTCCCACCCAGGACGAAGCCGCGCTCACGCTCCCGGAGGCTGAGCTGGGCTAGGGGGAGGGACGACGGAGAGGGTGTCATGGGCGTGGGTGGGGTCGACGCCGTCGGCGAGCTCGGTGATCGAGGCCGCCAGGCCCCTCATCATCTGCAAGCACTCGGCCTCGGGGACCTTGGCAAGCTCCTCGAGCATGAGGGGCTCGAGCCGGCGCAGGAGGCGCACGGCGCTCCGGAGGGCGACGGGGGCAGCGTTGACCTCGGGGTGGGCCAGCCCCATGCTCAGCACGTCGTCCACGGCCTTCATCACCGCGCGGTGGACGGCCCCGGGCTGGTGGAGCATGTTGGCCGGCATCTGGTCACCGTCCGTCGCCGTGCTGAGCAGGCGTCCGGCGCGCGCGTCGATGTCGCGGGTGTACCGCGCAGAGAGCTCGGCGAGGCGGAGATCAGCCACGGCTGCGCACCTGGTCGACGTCGGCAGCCGTCCACGGGCGCCCCAGAGAGGGCACTGAACCATTGCTCGCAGACGTCGGCGGCGCCGGCGCGACCGGGATCTCTCCCGGGGTCGGCTCGACTCTCATTGAGCGCTCCCACTCCCGGCGCTCGGCGAAGTACCGGCGCCAGTGGAGGGTGATGATGGTCAGCTCGGCCAGGGATCCGATGACGTCGATGTTGTCGACGATGGCCCGGCCGTACTTCTTATTCAGCGGGGAGCGGTACAGGGCAGAGCCGAGCGGCTCGGCCAGGTCGTGGGCGGCCCGCGGCGTCAGGCTCAGATAGTTGACGTTCTGTTCCTTGAGCTCGTCGGTGTCCAGCCGGCGGTCCGTCTCCACGGCGTAGATCGCTGCCGCCATGCTGAGGGTCCCGATGCCGCGGGCGAGCGCCTTGGTCAGCTCCTCTGAGGCGGGAGGGCCCTTGCGCCCGCTGCCCGCGGCCGCCTCGTCGGCCATCCCCTTCAGGGCTTCGACGAGGACCGGGCGCGGTTCGCTCTTCCGGCGGTTCTTCCCCTTCCCCTGGACTCCGTGTGCTACACGCCGGTGATAGCCCAGCTTCAGAGGACTGGGGAATTCGGCGGAGCACTCCGGACAGATCAGTGGCTCGTCGGTCACCGGCCGCCCATCCTGCGGCTTCGGAACCTGGACACCTCAGCGCGCCGACCTGCGCGCGGGGCCTCGTGCCCGTCCTCGGGCTGTGGAGGGAGCACCGCGATAGGCTCTGGCTCCTCTTCAGGCTCCGGCTCGGCCTCCGGCTCTGGCTCGGGATCCTCTTCAGGCTCCGGCTCGGCCTCGGCGATGGCCTCGATGGCGTCAGCCATGACCTCTGCCCTCTCGGTTTCCTCTTCCTGCTCGTGGACCTCCACGAGGGCGTCGATGGCGTGCTCGGCCGTCTCCTGGACGGCCTCGATCGCCTGCTCGACCACCTCGGGGGCTACGCCCGCAGGGGAGGTGGAAGGCTCCGGCTGCGTCCCCTCCGAAGCCTCCCCCTCCCAGGGAGGAGCGTTGTCGTGATCGTGGGGCAACTCACCCCCGTCGTGGTCGTGGCCGTAACCGCCGTGAGTATGGTTAGCCACGGCTCACCGCCTCCGCCAGCGCGTACTCGTGGAGGTGCGTGGCGTCAGGCTGATGCCGGTGAGGGGAGTACCCACGGCCGAATAGTACGTCATTCAGAGCGCCATCGAGGTGTGCGTAGTGTCCTGGGGGCTTCCCTTTGCGCATCCTGCGCGCCAGCGCGATCTCCCAGGCGTCGGGCTCGGCCCGCATGAGCGGCCAGCGGAACCGGATGCACCCGAGCCCGAGGTTTCCCCCGTACTGCTCGGCGAGGCCTCCCCAGGCCACCTGATAGCTGTGGCCGCACCAGGGCTCCCGGCAGCGGAGCGTTTCCCGGACGTTACCGGGTACCACGATGTCCTGCTCGACCACCATGAGATCGCGGTGCTTGGCCCCGCATGAGACCCAGAGCTTGGCCAGGAGGCGCCCGTACTCCATCTCCAGGTCGATGAGAGGCCAGGGCATCGGGTGGGCCTCGACGGGGAGCACGCGAAGGAGCTGCTCGAGGACCTCTTCCCGCAGCCCTCCGGGTGCGTACGGGATCAGTACGGCGATCGGGGCTGGCACGGCCCTCATCTTACGGCTACAATCCAGGGCGTGAGTGCGTGGAACTTCCCCCAGGCGGCACCCCCTCCACCGACGATGCCGGAGCCGAAAGGCTTGAGGCACACCCAGACCAAGGAGGAGGAGCTGATCCAGCTGCTCACCACCATCGAGCACGGGCGGCAGGCCCTGGTCGATGCCCTCCAGGCCCGGACCCCCGTCTACGTCAAGGAGTTCGGGGTCCTCCAGACCAGCGGGGTCACTGTCTGCGCCGTTGCCCAGACCCGCAACCTCGAGCGGATCAGCTACGTGCTCGCCATCATCCCCGCCGGGCAGACCGGAACCCTGGTGCTCGGGAACGTCAGCATCCCGCTCCCCGCCGGCGTCACCCAGCTGATGAACTGTTGCCTCCTCCTCGAACCTTCCGAAGTCCGCTCGCTCACATCGACGAGTGGCGCACCCACCCTACTGCTCACCGGGGAGCAGGTTCCTCTCTACGGCAAGATCAACTGAGGTAGGCGCCATGCTGGTCAGCACCGATCACGGCATCATCGACTCCGAGACGGGGCTTCCTCCCGTCGACAACGTCGAGGCGCCAGCCTACCCTGCCGAGGCGCAGGCCACCTTCGACGCCAAGGTCGAAGAGCGGATCGCCGAGGCCCTGAACGCCGACGAGGCGCCCCTTGCGCCTCCGCCACCGCCCCCCGCGCCGCCCGTATGAACGCGAAGCTCGTCGCCGCAGTCGTCAGCATCGGGACGGCTGTCGCCGCACTCATCGCCGCGCTGGGTGACAACGCCCTCAGCGCGTCGGTCCGGACCGCCTTCGCGGGGGGCGCCCCCCTGCTCATCGCTGTCCTCACCTTCTGCATCCACGCCACCGAGCAGGCGAACGTCAAGGCCGCCGGCACGGTCGGGGCGGCCAAGGCTACCGGCACCACTCCCGCGGCTCCTGCCGCTGCGGCGGCCACGCCAAGCTTCGACATCACGAGCATCCTGTCGGAGCTCGGGCCCGCCGTGCTCAGCATCATCTCGAACCCCGAGGTACTGAAGGCGATCGCCGCTGAGATCCCGGCCGCTCCCGTCGTGGTGGCCCCCGCGGTGGCTGCCCCGGCAGCGGTGCCCGCGCCCCCGGAGGTCCCGGCCCCGCCCGCCGTCAGTTGAGGCGGTGACCCTCGGGTCCCAGGATCGCGGGCTTCGGAGGCTTCGGCTCCGAGCGGTCGATCAGCCAGCCCGTCTCCACCACGGCGACGGGCGGCGTCACCCAGAGCACCACGGTCAGCGGTCCATCCCCGACGTCGTGCAGCTGCCGGAAGGCCTGGAAGCGGATCGGGGCGCCCTCGCCGTTGCTGGCGCCGGAGGCCAGGGCGCCCAGCTGGACCAGCCACTCGGTCCGGATCGCCGTCTTATCCCACTCCGCGCGGCGCAGGGGGGCGAGCAGCCCGAGCAGGCCGGCCAG
>PLTL01000136.1:9555-10492 GCA_003164475.1 Candidatus Dormiibacterota bacterium
CTTCTCGCGGAGCTTGCGGAGCAGGGGGGGCTCGTTGACCAGGTAGCTCTCTTGATGCCCGTTCTTGGTCACGATTCGGCGATGGTACTCCCCACAGGGACCCTCGCGCGAGTATCATCGACAGCGACGCCGACCAGACCCCCTCGACGCCAAGCTCCCAGGGCAAACGAAAGCCCCCGGGGAGTATCGACCCGGGGGCTTCGAGCTAAGACCATGCAAGAGTATCACGAAGAGGCTCCCAGGGACGTCCTAGGGACCCACACCAGCCCAGGGGCTTCGTGATGCCTCCCTGCTGGATCAGCGCCGCCGTCTGTTCCCAGGCCGTCCACGTCCCCTCTCAGGCCCTCCAGATCCCCGCCACGGGCGCCGGCGGCTTCTGCCTCGCTCTGTGGATCGTGGCCGGGGTCCTGCTCATGCTCGCCGGAGCTGCTCTGATCCTCCTGTGGGCACGCGCGGATCGCATCTTCGCNNTCCGACGTGGCTACTGACAGCTACGACGCGGGCTGGGCTGACGGTCAGTTGCGGATCCGCTGCCGCCAGCAGGGCGCGCGCCGCGACACCGTGATCCTCCTCGACTCAGACGAGGCCACGCGCCTCCATGACCTCATCGCCTGGCGATCCCTCGTCATCAGCGAGACGGGGCTGCCTCTCATCGGTGGCCCCGCGACTGTCCGGAAGTCCGCACAATGAGCGCCCATCCCTGCGCCTTCCAGCCCTGCAAGGTCCGGGACGTCCCCGATGAGCACCTGCTCTGCGAGGTCCACTGGATGGTCCTGCCCGGACGCCTGCGCCGGAACCTGTACAACGCCTCCACAGGGCTCTGGCCCCACCGCCGCGCCCGTCCCCTGGGTATGCCGCGCCCAGAGTATCTCCAGGCCGCCAAGGAGGCCCTCGCCTTCCTGGGGACCCTAGGGCGTCTGGGCCTGCCTGTAGATTC
>PLTL01000034.1 GCA_003164475.1 Candidatus Dormiibacterota bacterium
TCGCAGGGCTGGATCCTCCCGGGTAACTTCTGATGTCCTCCGTCACCGCCCGTTCGCCCCGCTCTGCGCCCTATCCGCCCGTGAATCGCACCTCAAGGCACACCGCCGATAACGCTGGACCTCGCCCTTGCTGGGCGTCGACAGCGGTCCCAGGCCGACCACTCGAGGTCAACGGTTCCTGCCGCCAGCGGCCGATCGGCCCTACTGCTGAGGGCCCGGAGGACCTCCTCGCAATGTGCGATGCGCGTCTCTCTTGTGACAGCAAGTTTCCAGAGGCGTCGCAAACGGATTGCCCCCTGCGCGCTCTCAATGGGCGCCAGCGTCAATGCGGACGGGGCCTCGATTCGGCCTCCTCTGAGGTCGCGTCGCTCGCCTCTCCGCGGCCTGGCAACTCTGAGGAGCAGATGGCAATGAGCACCAATCAGCTGGTCGTAATGGGAAACACCCAGGGCGCGTGGGTCGCCTGGGCGGAGCGTCAGTACCCAGAGAACCGGGCCGTGCAGCAGATCATGCCTGCCGTGGTGGACCTCGCCCAGCAGCTGGGCGCAGCCACCTCAGAGGACATCGCGAATCTCGCGCGATCGGTCGCCACCACCAGCGTCGACACGACGACTCCCGAGTCCGACGCTGAGGCTCTCCTGCGAGCCCTCCTCGCAGCAGGATGGGAACCGCCTGGCCTGAGCAAGTCCCCGTACGTCCTCAAAGAGGGGGAACGGATCTTGGCCCAGGGCGAGTGCGACGCCTTGGTTTGGCAGGCTGTTCCGCGGAAGAAAGGACACTCCTGGGTGGGTGGTGCCAGCCCGATCGGGTTGGCCCTGCTCGCGGTCTCCGCCGCTGCCAACGCGGCCCAGACCGCCAAGGCGGCGCACGATGCGGCTGCCAAATGGCGGCCCATGGGCCATTCCGCAATCTGCGTGAGCAACCTTCGCGTCGCGCGACGCGTGGTCGGCCCCGATGGGAAACCGAAGTGGAACGTGTATCCACTCTCGGACATTTACAGCCTCTCCCTCGAGCCAAATCCCACGGCCCTTGTCGTCCGCATCGCCGGCAAGGAATACACCCCCTTCCGTTACCAGATGCCCACCGCACCGGTGTGGTTCGCACTCCTTGCGCATCTCGCACCGCCTAGCGCCTTGCCTCACGTCGATGCGCCGTCGACTCCACCGGTCGCCACGATCGCTGGCCCTCATCCGACTCCGCCGTACGCCGGGCAGTCCATCGACGCTTTGCGCCCCGCCGACGGTGCGACGGAGCCAAAGCCCTGGACGCCGCTGACCGTCCAATTGCCCCCCGCCGCCCCCCTCGGCGGTGCGGACTGTCCTGCCTCGCCGCCCCACGCCCAGGCCAGCCCAGCGCCACCACCTGCCCCACCTGCGGCCCCACCGATGCCGCCTCCGCTCACGGTCGTCTGCTGGCAGTGCCGAAGTGCCGTGCCCTCGACAAATCAATTCTGCCACCGGTGCGGAAACCAGCTCCACTGAGCCACGACGATGGATCGAGAAGTCCCGAGAGACACGCCGCGCGGGCACCGAGCCGCCACCAGGCACAACGCACGGAGCATGGATCTACACGGGGCCAGTAATGAGATGACTCCTTCGCCGACCTCCATCTCTCAGCACGGACACACTGGAGCCAGTGTCTCCACCTCCGGCGGGCAGACGGGTCGGCACGCGGCCGCCCTCGCTCGCCGCTATTCCGCTGCCGACACCCCGGGTCGGAGCGAGATCGCCGCGTTCTCCAAACCACGGAGGCCATTCCCATGAGCCCAACGAGCACCGCCGGTGGCGGCGGATCGGGTGTCATCTCCCTCCTGCTGGCACTGGCGGTAATCGCCGGTGTCGTGTACTACTTCGCGGTGGTGAGAGGTGCGAAGCAATCGATCACCACCCCGTGGCAGCCGGCGCAGGTCCTTCGTCAGGCGGTCCAGGAGATCGGAGCAGAGCGCAAGTGGGTCGTCACGGGCCACACGCAGGATTACGCGACATTCACGCGAGCCGGAACGAAGAGCTGCGCGCTGGGCTGCCTGCTGCTGTGGCTCTTCTTCATCCCTGGCGTTCTGTATCTGGTGTTCGCTGGTAAGAGTCAGGTTCTGACCGTCAGCGTCTTCCGCGAACTCGATGGCACGACCACGGTCCAGTTGTCGGCAAATGGCGGGCAGGCAGCAGCGCGAGGGCGAAGGTTCCTCAAGCACATTCCGCGCGTCCCTCCGCAGGTTGATGCTCAGCGTCCGCAAGTGGCGTGGGCAGCCGCCGGGGCCTCCCCGAGCACCCAACCCGCCTCCCCGCGATTCGCTGCCGCGCCGCCTGTCACCCGCTCGCCCATGGCCAGCCCTCCCGTCTGGAGCGGCACGCCGTCGGCAGTGGGCCCACTCGCTGGCAATCCGCGCGGACCGGCTCCGACGGCCTACCTCCCGACGCCGCCGGCTCCGCCCCCTCCCCCGCCGGCGGCACCACCGAGTGCGGCCGCCCCGGCATCTTCAGACGCTCCGCCTGTGGCGGCGTGGCCCACGGCCAGCGCCCCCGCGTGGAGCGGGGTCCCCTCGCCAGCGAGCCCGCCCCCCCGCGATCCGCTCGGACCGCCTCCGGCCCTCCACCCACAGGTGCCGTCAGCTCCGCCACTTCCCCCGCCGACGGCACCACCGAGACCAGCCCCCTCGGCACCCTCACCCGCGCCGCCCTACGGGACTTCAACCATGGCCAACTCTCCTGCATGGAGCGGCACGCCCGCGGCGGCCAGCCAACCCCCTGGCAACCCGCGCGCTGTGACTCCTGTCGCTCGCCCCCAGGCAACGTCACCAGTGCCGGCGCCACCCCCTCCACCTCTCCCGCTCGCTGCCGCACCGTCCGTAGCTACCGCCCCGCGCCGGTGCCCGCGGTGCCAATTCGCATTACCCGTCGCGAGTCGCTTCTGTCCCCAGTGTGGGACGTTCCTCCAAGACGGGATTTCGTGATCGAGGATCACGCAGACGCAGCTGTGATACTGAGGACGACTGACCATCAAAGCCTCGCTAAACGGCACAAGATCCGCGCCTGCACGGGTATTGATCAGATGACTCACTCGCATACGTCCATGCTTCAGCGCACACCCGCCGGACCTAGCATCGCGAGGTCTGCGGGGAGACTCGTCGGCACCCGGTCGCGCTCGCTCGCCACCAATACGTCGGTCGCGCCCGCACGCCATCAGCCACGGCGGTTGCAGCCGCCACCCCCGGGCGGGGACTCGCTGCTCGCGGTGACTAACCTCCGGGTGCTCCGGCGTCCACCGTCCTCGACCCAGTGTAATGTCTTTCCCCTCAAGCAGATCGCCGGTTTCGAGCTGAGCTTTGACCCGGTGTGGTTCGCTCTTCTCCCCCGCCTCGCCCCACCGGCCGCCCTGGCCCACGTCGACGCCCCAAGTGCCAGCGTGACCCCGCTCCCGCCGCGGTCCACGCCCCGCACCACCGTCACATCCGGGCCGTATGTGTCGGTCGCCGTCGCCCTGACCGCGTCGACGGTCGCGCCAGCTTCTTCGCCGCTGTCTCCAACGCGCTGTTGCCTCGACATCCCGAGCACAGTGAACTCCGCCATCATTCCAGGAGGCACCTGACATGGCAAACCGCGCTATCACGAAGGCCAGCCTGCGCCTTCAGGCTAAGACTGGGCTGTCATCCGAAGCCGCCCTGGCTCTGCTCAAGTCGACGGCAGAGAGCGTCAAGGGCGGCGGTGCGAGCGTCCTCTCATCGGCCAAGAACATCGGCGCCCGCGTGAGGGTCGACTCCGAGACCGCCAGTCGGCTTCAGCTCTCCGTCGTGGGTGGACGGGCCGCCATCTCCACTCTAGGACGGCCGAAGCCTTTGTGCAGCTTCTCCGCCCAGGCACGTCCGAGCAACGGCCACACTGAGCTTGTGGTTGGGGGCCTGGAGAAGTGGTCATCGCGCCAGGAGCGTCTCCTGGGCGTCATACCAACGGGTCCCGTGGTGATAGCGGGCATGACCCCGTACAAGCGGTTTCTCCATGCGGTCAGCAAGCGTCTCCAAGAGGTGGATCCCTCGGCGCAGATCACCATCGCTGAGGGCGTGTAGGGGACCACGATGAGACAGTTGGCGACGATCAATGAGTGGGCAGGCATCCCTCCGGTGTGGGCACGGGAGCGGCACCCCCTCAGCAGCGGGCCAACCCGCTCGCGAGCCGCGCGGATTGGCTCCGGCGTCCTACCCACCGGTGATCCCAGCAGCAACAACCGCGGCAGCAGCAGCAGCACCACCACCATCACCACCGCCCCGGCCCGCGGCGGCGCCCATCCGTTCGATCGTCTGCTCGCGGTGCCAGACGGTGATCTCCGTCCCCAGTCCCTTCTGCCCGCAGTGCCGTGCAGGCCTGCAAGCCGGCTCCAACTGGGTTGGAACCACCTGATGGGCGGCCGCGCGAGAGGAGTGAATGCCATGACAGCAACCAAAACAACGGTCTTGAGCGCAGCGGCGGTCGTCGCCCTCCTGATGACGGGGTGCGGCGGTAGCACATCGCTCACCGTCAGCTACAACAGCGACGGCACGAATGCCTCGATCGTCATCCAGAGTGACTCCAGCGCGATCAACGACCTTTTTTCCACCGCTGGCGGCCTTGGGGGCTCCGGCGGCGCGGTGGCCTCGGGTGACCAGGCACAGGGGTCGCAGCTCTGCTCGTGGAGCGCCAGCACGAGCAGCCACAGCTACCAGATCTCGGTGCACGCCACGAATCCCTCGGGCTCAACCGCCCAGCTGTGGAAGAGCCTTCTCTGCAACTCCAGCATGGAGGCAGATGTTAAGAGCGAGCTACCGTAACCGACCGCGCGAACATGAACCGGCCGGTGCCGGTGCTTGACGTCATCCGACGTCGCGTCTCGCGCCCCCACAACTCACACCACCCATTCCGGAGTCACTGACGAGATGCATGGCCCACCGCAGCCTCAAACCCAACCCCAGCAGATAGACATCAATGCTGCCCTCGCGGGCTTCACCCGGCGTGTCCCTGCCGGTGACATGCTCATCGCACTATGCCTGCTCTTGCTCTTCTCCTTTTCCTTCGTCGGTAGCTGGTTTCAGGTGAGCGCCGCCACTGCGGCAAACTGCAGCCCGTCGGTGACCACTGTCTGCGGCTTCTCGAACGATTCCTTGTGGCACGGCTTCGGCATTCTCCCCGCGGTCTTGATTATCGTCGCGATCGTCTTCTTCGTCATCCGCCGGTTGCCCGGCGTGCGGCTGGTGTTGGGAGTTCCCGAGGCCGTCGTCTGGATGGGGTTCTGCGTGCTCGAGATTGGGCTGTTTTTCGCCTACTGGGTGATCGGCAATGGCAGCGCTCTGGTCGATTACTGCGACTCTTACGTCGGATCCGTGGGCAGCTCCCTGGGCGGATCCTTCAACTGCAACACGATCACCGACCCCCAGTACTCGCACTACTACTCGCTCTTCCCCGGCTGGACCCTATGGGTTGCCATGGGCTTGGCCATACTCCTCGGCCTGGCCGCGTACGTCCAGGCCTACGTGCAGAGCGCCGGGGCGGCCGTGAGGCCTACTGCACATGACCCAGGGTCGGTGACGGTCATGGCCGCCGCGGGAGCCGGACCGGCGTGGCAAGCCCGCTGTGGGCGGTGCCAGGCGGTCATCTCCGGCCCGGGTCGGTTCTGCCCGCGGTGCGGCGCCGCCCTGGAGCCCTGAGAGGCAGTCGAGGAGAATTGCCATGAACTGCCCAATCTGTGGCTCCGCCCTGGATGCTGATGCCCTCTTCTGCGGTGCGTGTGGCTTCCAGCTGAAGCTGGCCGCGCCTGAAGCCAGCCAATCCGCCGCGACGCCCGGTACTGAGTGGCCCTCACTCGAGCCACCGCCGCACCCCACAGCGCCGGTGACCGCCGGGACTCCGCCTGCCGTTCCGTGGGCACCAGCCCTCGCCCCGTCGCCCTCTCCCTCGCCAGGCAGTTTCTGTGCACACTGCGCCAGGCCGCTGGAGACGGGCGCGCGCTTCTGTGCTGGATGCGGCGCCCACGTGACACCTGAGGCAGCCGCGCCCGTCGGGCTCAGCAAGGACGCGCAAGCGTGGTCCCCGGCGGTGGCCAGCTACCAGCGCGCTCCGGACACGCCCGCCTGGCGCCCTGGGGGCCCTCCGGCAAACCGCGGTGCGAACGCACCGGCGACGCTGAGTCGGCGAACTCTGCGGCGTGTGGGGGTCGCCGCCCTCTTAATCGTGGTCTTGGTCATTGGGGGGGTCATCGGCAACGTCGTCATCTCCGGGGTCACCGCCCCTTCGAGCACCGCTATCTCCTGGGTCAGGGCGATGAGCTCTGGGGACGCTCCAACGGCGTGGCGCCTCATGTCGATCACCACCCGCTCCGGCTCGGACGGATCGCTGCTCACTGAATCCGCCCTCGCGGCGGGCCTGAAGCAACGCGGCAATGTCCACCTCACGAACGTTCACGCCGTGGCGTCGGAGTTGACGGTGGGGACGGGCGCCGAGGTCACGGTCGGTTACACGGACAGCAGCGGCCAGTCCCAGAGCCTGGAATTGGCGCTCACGCAGGTTCCCAACAGCCATCAATTCCTCTTCTATCCGACATGGAAGGTCGTGGTCACGCCCGCATCCGTACCGATCGTTGCGGCAGCCGGCAGCGGCCAGGTGACCATCGACGGGATGCCGACGAGCGTGTCGTTGGCGTCCGGGTCGGCAACCCTCTTGCTCCTTCCAGGGAAGCACACTATCCAGCAGGCGGGTTCCGGTCTCTACGGCTCAGCCCAGACCGTGGTCGCTGTGGGCTTGGACATGCAGGCCTCACCACCTCAGGTGCAGCTGAGCTCCTCGCTCACCTCGAGCGCTCTCGCGTCGGCAAAGACTACCGTGACCAAGCTGTTCACGGAATGCCTGCAGACAACCGAGGCGACGACAACGGGCTGCCCACAGGATCTCTCCGACGACAGCTGGTCATCCTTCAAATGGTCGCTCGTCGGGGACCCCACCAGCGCCCTGAAAGTTGTCCCGAGTGCCTCTGGCTCGGGCTTCGACGCGTACGGCACCTACGTGATGATCGCAACAACGCCGGACGACCAGGACTCTGGGCACTCGGATCAGGACACGACCGGAGGCATCTTTGACGTGCCCCTGAGCTGGACCGGCTCGGCCTTCACCGGCACGCAGGTGGCCTCCCTCCAGGCCGGCACCAACTCGCCTGTGACCGTCACGGCGCCCAGCCAGGTGCAGGATTCCGACGTCCTGAGTGCGGTGGGCACCGCGTTTACGGCGTGTGCCGCGGATGGCTCAGAATTCCCCGCCGACTGCCCACAGGGTGCGCAGAACGTCGCGGATGGCGACCAGAACTGCCAGGTCAGCTGGTCCACCCAGGGCAACCCGGTCGACCCGTCGGCGACCAAGGTGACTTTCGACACCAGCTCGATCGCCTACGACGTGACCGGCAGCTACAGCATGAACTACTCGATCAACATGACCACGGGCGACTGCGCCACGGACACCTTCCCAGGCTACTCCCCGACCGGGACGATCAATGACGACGGTTACACCGCGACCGTCGTCTGGAACGGGACCAAGCTGGTCGTGGTGGCCATCGCAGGGGACGGCTACGGCTACTGAAACATCCGCAGTCACCACGAGGAACGTCTGCCATGGGTGAGCGCCTGTCGAGGCAGCTCGGCAGACTACTCCACGTCCTCCGCCGTCACCGACTGCGTACCGCAGTGGTCGGCACCACCATCGCAGCGCTTGTCGCTGCCACGATCGTTGTCTTCCCCCTCTCCGGGCTCTTTCACCCGACTCAGCTTCGCGTGAGCATCACCGACCTGCCCGCGGGGCACCGCGGCGACGTCAACGTGACCGGACCCTCAGGGTACGCCCGCCACCTCACCTCGAGCACAGTGCTCTCCGTTACGCCGGGCGAATACACCATCTCCTCGACGCCCATCCCCATCGGCCAGGACCGCTACTTCACCACCACCTCGTCGGTCTCCGTCCAGGTCCGCGCCCGGGCGATCAGCTCGGCCGTGATGGACTACTACGACATCGTGCCTCCCACGACGGTGGCGCTGGCCCCCCAGGTGGTCCCGACCATCCGCGCGGCTACGGGGACGTCGCTGACCCTATCAACGCCCAGCACCGGCGTGGCCTCCGGCGACGTCCTCTTCGTACCGTCGACGGCCACGACGCCCAACGGGCTGCTCGTGAAGGTGACCTCAGTTCAATCAGCCAGTGGGGTGACCACTCTCACCACCACGCCAGCTACGCTGCCCGAGGCCCTGCCGCAGGGCAGCATCGACACCTCCATCGACCTGGCGTCGACCCAGTTGGAGACGACTGCTTACCACCCCGCCGCTGCCTCGGACGCGGACCTCGATTCGTCAAACCCTCTTCTCTCCCACACGTGGGCTCCAGACTACACACTCAGCGAACTTGAGAAGATGGGCTGCGTCGGCGCCGACAGCCCGGCGACCCTGGATATCCAACCATCAGTGGCCTTCTCCGTGGATCCGACGCTCCACTTTGACGCCAGCTGGCACGCCCAGTTCGGGTTTCCGCCGGTCGTCGTCAGCGCCACAGCCTGCGGAGTTCGGCGAATCCGACC
>PLTL01000252.1 GCA_003164475.1 Candidatus Dormiibacterota bacterium
CCACCAGTGTCAAAGTCGGGCTGAGTGAATGGAGGTCTTGACCCCGTGACATGGATAGCGCCGGCGAGGCTCGCCCTGGTGGTGCTCGCCGCAGGGCTGGTCGCTGGCTGTGGCCAGATCGTCAACCCGCCGGGCGGCCACCCGACACCCGCGGCCACCAGCCCATCCGCAACGAGACCGTCTCCTACGCCGAGTGCCCCACCCCTACTCGCCACGCCTCGATGGGTTCCGGCCGGTCAGGTGCCCAGCCTGGCCCTCAGCCAGCTTTCCGATCTCAGACCACCATGCCGGGTTCAGCTTGAGATGTACGAGCTGGGCAACTGGGCCCTTGTCCAAGGACTGATCGAAGCTCACCAGCGGGGGTGCCAGGAACAGGTCATGCTGGACGCGACAGAGAGTCAGTCCGCCTCCTCGGCCACCCAGCTAACCAAGGCCGGCGTTGCGGTCGAGATGGCCCATATCGCCAACGACGGCTTGGACCATGTGAAGGCGTTGGTCCTCAACGGCGGCGCCGAGGCCTTGATCGGAGGGGTCAACTGGGGCTCCGGATCCGCCGACACGGGCGATGCCGACGTTCTCCTCCGTGGAGACCCCGCGGCCTCTGCCCGTCTGACGGAGGACTGGGGCAACACCTCTTCCTCCTGGGTGCCGGGCCCGACCAGTTCAGGGGCTCTGGAGGGTCCGTCGATCAGCCAGGCGATGCTCAGCGCCATCGGAGCCCCCCAGAGCAAGGTGCTGGTGCTCACCAACTACCTGACCTCCTACGCAGTCCAAGATGCCCTCGCAGCTGCTGTGAGCCGCGGAGTGACCGTCGATGTGCTTCTCAATCCGGAGGGCTATGGGGCCAAGTCCGCGGCCTCCTGGCTGACCGGCCACGGGGTCCACGTGCGATACGCCCCGGACAGCCCCTACCTGCACGCGAAGGTGATCCTGACTCCTGCTGAGGGGATAGTCGGTAGTGCCAACCTCACCGAGGACGGCGCATCGGTCAACCGCGAGCTGGACGTGTTGATCCCGACAGGCCTCCTGCCTGAAGCCTGGGCATGGGGCACAGCGCTCTGGGCCACGGGAACGNNGCCTCCGGCCCCCTCTCGCCAGCGGTGACCCGCTCCCCCAACCCCGATCTCCCTCTCCCCTCCCCCTGCGTAATGTGGCGGCCCGCAGGGCGGACCCGCCCCAAGCGCGAGGTTGGGGCGGCCCATTGCGGGGAGCGGGGGCGATTAGGTAGTAGGATTGGGGGGTGGGAGGCGAGATGGACCAGCTGGTGGGCGGTGCGGGGTGAGGGGGGAGATAAGAGTCACTACGCCTGCCGAGTGTCCGACTGCGCGTGGCGGCCTAGAGCCGGTCAAAGCCGAATAGGTTCGCTGGCTCGTGGACGATGGGACGTTGCAACCGAAGTCGACCGATCGCCGATCGAGACAATGCCGTCCGTAGTCTCTTCGCCACCCATATCATCCCTTCTCGTGGTGAGCCAGCTGCGTTGCGACTCGAGGTCCGTCACCCCGTGAGCGCGTGTGAGCTGCTTTCCGAACTTTCGGCTTGGCCAGGCTGCCACCCGCTGGCTGCTGCCGCACCGATCACTGTCTCCGTCGAGGTGGCAGGCATTGAGGTAGCGACCACAGCGTGGCACTCGGAGGCAGACCTCAGACGTACCTGGCGTGACCGGCATCGCGGGGCCGTTCCCCTTCTGCTCGTGGCAGATGAGGACCTGGACGCTGGTGCTATCGCGGTTATTGGACCTGTCGATGGCGCCGGCCCCTTGCGGAGGGTCGACGAACAAGCCCTCGAGCGCCTTTTACGGCAGATCTCGTCGCTGCCGCGGCTTGAGGCGGTTCGTGAACTCGCTGGCGATCTCGAGCGGCTGGACACGTCCGGCGTTGCAGGTCTACGCCTGCGCGACCTCCTAACCATGCATACCCTTGACGGTCGGCTGCGCCTGGACCCAGCCAGATGGGCCGCAGCGGGAGCTGCGATCGAGGCGGTACCGGCCCAAGGTGACTGGCGAGCCTACCTGACTGCCCTCGGATACCAGATCGACAGGCTGCCCCTGCGTGGCTATCTCCTGAGATTCGGCAGCGGCCCTGTGGCAGTGGTTCACCCAAAGGCCGATTCGTCGGAATTCTCGAAGCTTGACCCGGACGGCCGGCCGCCCGAGGGTGGACTCCTCAATGACTGCATCGCTGAGGGAGTCGCGTACGGGTTGCTCACCGCCGGTGCACGGTTTCGGCTCTTCCATTTCACCAGCACTGCCGGAAGCACCTCTAGATACGTGGACTTGGACGCGGAACTGCTCCAATCCTCCGATCGTCCGCTCCTGGCGCTCCTCGGCCCGGCCTACCTTGCTGAGGGTGGCTTCATAGCGCTGGAGCGAGAGGCGGCCGACTTTGGGGCCGCGCTGCGGAAACGCTTGGACGAGCGGATCCAGGAGTCAGCCCTCCCGGCCCTCGCACGCGGGCTCGAGTTCTGGGCCCGCGCGAACGGAATTGATCTCAACTCGGAACCGCAACTTGCTGAGTTCGAGCGGGCGGCCCTCACGCTGGTCTTCCGGCTCCTCTTCCTCCTATTTGCCGAGAGCTCCCGCTACCTGCCAATGGACAACCGCTCCTACGAGCTGGCGTCGATTACCTCTCTGGTGCGCGAGGCTACGGAGACCCGCGAGCGCCTTGGAGCCCGCTCAACCTCGCTCTGGGACCGGTCCCAGGTGGTGGTCCGTGCCATGCGTACCGGGAACCCTGCTTGGGGTGTGCCGGCCTACAACGGAGCACTGTTCGCCGCCGACGGCTTCGACGGCGCTGCAATGTTGGAGCGGATCTCACTCACAGACCCGGACTTCGCAGATGTCTTGACGGCGATCGGTCGCGACCCTGAGACGGTTACGGGGGTTGACTATTCGACGCTCGAGATCGGGCACTTGGGCCACATCTACGAGTCCCTCCTTTCGCTCCGACTATCTGCGGCCGAGCGATCCCTTGTCTACGATCCCGGCAAGGACCGATACCGACCTCCGGTGCCGGGCGAGCAGTCTGCAGTTGCTGCCGGCTCCCTGCTGTGGATGGGAAACGAGGGTGGCCGCAAGTCTGGCGGCGTCTACTACACCCGAACGGAGCTGGTGCGCCATCTCATCAAGGAGTCGGTTGTCCCCGCATTCGAGAGACACCTCGACGAGGTCCGACTCATGGCCGAGGGCAATGCCTCTAACGCCGCACGACACCTGTTCGACTTCGCGGTAGTCGATCCGGCCTGCGGCAGTGCCCACTTCCTAGTTGAAGTGACCAGCTTCTTGGCCGATCGCACCGTGCGCTTCTTGGCCGAGCGCCCGTTACCCGACATCGCCGCGGCGGTCACACGACTGCGAGCTGGAGCGCTGCCAGGATCGGCGATCGACGACGCAGTACTGATCAGGCGCCTCATGCTCAAGCACTGCGTTTACGGGGTGGACGTGAGTCCAATGGGCGTTGAGGTGGCCAAGCTGTCACTTTGGCTAGCCTCCTTTGTGCCGGGCTTGAGCCTTGCGTACCTCGATGGCAACCTCTGCGTTGGCAACTCTCTAGTCGGCGTCGCCCGGACGGAGTCGGTGAGCGCCGGCGGAGCCACTCTGTTCAATCTGGGGCTTGAGTCGCAGATGGACGCAGCAGCGATGGCGGCCGCGCGTGCTGCTTCAGGGGAGGACCGCAATCCTGACGAGGTCGCGGCTAGCGAAGCAGCTGGCCAGGAGGCGAGGTCCGCTACGGCTGCCCTACGGCGGATTTTCGACCTCTGGACTGCGGAGGCGTTTGGTGTCAGCGGCAGCCGGCAAGAGGTAGAGGTCCATGGCGGCGAGATTCTGGATGGGACTGTTTCGAAGCTGAGCGCCGCCGCCGAAAGAGCCGCCACCCAACACGTGTTCCTGCACTGGCCTCTAGCGTTCCCGAGAGTCTTCGCGCGGGACCGCCCGGGCTTCGACGCAGTGGTTGGCAATCCGCCCTGGAACGAGGTTACGATCGAGGAGCTCGCGTTTTACGCACTTTTCTCACCAGGGCTCCGTGGTATGGCGGAGCACGATCGTGGCCTAGCCATCGACCGGTTACTCGCAGATCGCCCCGAGCTGAGTAGTCGTCTGCAAAAGGCGCAGACACAGGCAGCAGAGCATCGCCGCTACCTGGCACGGGGAGAGTACGACTCGATGGC
>PLTL01000168.1 GCA_003164475.1 Candidatus Dormiibacterota bacterium
CCGGGAAACCTGGAGACTCCATTCGTTGAGAGGATGGAGAGATGGAAAGCCCGACCAGGTACCCGCAGGAGCTGCGGGAGCGAGCGGTACGGATGGTGCTGGAGCATGGGGGTGAGTACCCGTCGGAGTGGGCGGCGCTGGGGTCGATCTCAGCCAAGTTGGGGATGACCCGAGAGACGCTGCGGAGGTGGGTGCGGCGGGCCCAGGTGGACGGTGGGGTGCGGAGCGGGGTGACCACTGCGGAGCGGGAGCGGATCCGGGAGCTGGAGCGGGAGAACCGTGAGCTGCGGCGGGCCAATGAGATTCTGAGAGCAGCCTCCCTTTTTTTCGCTCGGGAGCTCGACCCGAGACCGCCCAAGCGGTGAAGTTCATCGAGGAGCACCGAGAGCGCTGGGGAGTTGAGCCGATCTGCAGAGTGCTGCAGTTTGCCCCGGCCACCTACTACGCGGCCCGCACCAGGCCCGCCTCAGCCAGGGAACTGTGGGACCGAGAGCTGAAGCCCGAGATCCAGCGGATCTGGAACGAGAACTTCCGGGTCTATGGGGCGGACAAGGTATGGGCCCAGCTGCGGCGCGAGGGGTACCGGGTGGCCCGTTGCACGGTGGAGCGGCTGATGCGGGATCTGGGGCTGCGTGGGGTGGTGCGGGGCAAAACCCCGCGGACCACGCTGGTTGAGGACGGAGCCACCCGGCCGGTGGACCTGGTGGACCGGAACTTCGTGGCGCCGGCTCCGAACCGGCTGTGGGTGGCCGACCTGACCTACGTGAAGACCCACTCCGGCTGGGTCTACGTCGCCTTCATCGTGGACGTCTTCTCCCGGTATGTGGTGGGCTGGCAGGCCTCCCGTTCCCTTCGCGCCGAGCTGGCCCTGGACGCCCTGGAGATGGCGATCTGGGTCCGCCGGGGTGAGCAGCTGCAGGGGCCGGTGCACCACTTCGACCAGGACGCCCGGTACCAGGCGGTCCGCTACACCAAGCGTCTGGCCCTGGCCGGTCCGGTGGGCTCACGGGGCGACAGCTACGACAATGCTCTCGCCGAACCCTTCAGCGGTCGCTTCAGGACTGAGGCGATCCGACGACGGGTTCCTGGCGCGAGGTCGACGACGCGGAGTACGCCACCTCGGAGTGGGTCGACTGGTTCGACCAGCGACGCCTCCACACCGAGCTGGTTACGGTTCCCTTGGCCGAGTCCGAAGCTGCCCAGCACCACGAGGAGGCCCCAGCTCTGATGGCCGTTTCTCACTAACCCGCTTCGCTACAAAGCCCGGGGCGGTTCAAGTGGCAGGACGGCCGCTGCCGCGTCTGACACCAGTCCGTAGCCCAGCTTGGCCCCAGTGCCAATCCCCGGCGCCCCAACCCCCTAGCCGCCTGATGGGTCGATCCCCGAGTTCCGCCCACTTTCGCACCACTGCGCCGGACTTGACTACTGGTCGATCGGCCCGTGACTAGGCACGCCCCGAGGCGACGCCCTCCCAAGTGGGAAATGTGGTGTCGAACACCCAGGTTCCCCCCAACCAGGAGGACATCTCCTATCTAGGCCCGCCCCCGTCGGCTCCTTGCTCAATAGCCCACGCGGGGGACGCGACCCGGCCTGATCCCGCAGACCTCCCTCCCCACTCCATCTCGGTCCCAACTGGTTGAGCCGAGAAACTCAGGCGGTCATCTCCACTTCGAGTCTGGGCCCCCTCGATTTCGACTAAGCCCAAGGACTGGCAGGCGCATCAGCGTCACCGCGGCGGCCGGCCGCGCCGGACCCCACCCCACGACAATCCGGTTCCCACCCGTCTCCCGGGCCGAGCTCCGGTATGATGGCGGATCTAGGGATCAGGAGGGGACTCGCAGCCAGCTGCGGCTCATCGAAATGCGAGCATATCTCATCAGGCGGACGCTCCAAGCGATCGTGGTGCTCTTCGGCGTCTCAGTCCTCGTCTTCATACTTCTGCACCTGCTGCCCGGAGGACCGGCCAAGGCCGTGCTTGGCTTGCGGGCAACCAAACCCGCGATCCGCGCCTTTGACCAGCGCTACGGGCTGCTCAAGCCATTGCCAGTCCAGTACCTGGCCTGGGTGGGCCAGCTGTTACACGGCAACCTCGGCTTCTCGTACAAGCAGAATCAGAGCGTCGACTCACTGCTGGCAGAAGACATGCCCCGCACCCTGGTCCTGGTCGGCGTTGCTACATTGCTGGCGCTGGCAATCGCCATCCCCGGCGGCATCTACCAAGCGGCCCGCCGAAACAAGCCTGACGATTACGTCCTGACTGGGATGACCTTCCTCTTCTACTCGATGCCCTCATTCTTCCTCGGGACCATCTTGATCATCCTCCTCAGCCAGGCGCTGCCGGTGCTGCCGTCCACCGGCCCCACTGCCATCTCCCCCTTGTTTGACCAGATTCCCAACCTGGTCCTACCGATCCTGACTCTGACCCTAGTAAACCTTGCCCTCTTCAGCCGCTACATGCGGTCATCCGTTCTGGAGAACATGGTCCAGGACTATGTCAGAACCGCATCCTCGAAGGGAGCATCGCGGCCAGCTATCCTATTCCGCCACGTCTTGCCTAACGCGCTGCTGCCGATCATCACCTTGGTAGGGCTCAGCCTGCCGGGTATCCTGAGTGGTGCCCTCATTACCGAGTCCCTCTTCAACTACCCGGGAATGGGGCTGCTGTTCTGGAACGCAGCCCAGACCGACGACTTCCCCGTCATGTTGGGCACCACCATTGTGGTGGGGGTAGGCGTCGTGGTGGGTTCACTTCTCGCCGATATCCTATACGCTGTCTTCGATCCCAGGGTTCGCTACGCATGAGCTGGCTGTGCCACCGGGCTCCCAGCGCAGAGTCGGTCTGATCGGAGAAATGCCGTTGCAACCCGAGCTGGCTCTCGGTCCTGAGACGTTCCCGGATGCCGGAGAGGCTACCCGGCATGATCGCCCGTTTCGTCTGGTGTTGGCAGTCTTCACTGAGAACCGGCTTTCGGTCCTAGGGATTTTCGTCGTCCTTTTCTTCGTGCTCTTCTGCTTCGTCGGGCCGCTCTTCTACCACACAAATCAGATCCAAACGAACCTCGGCATAGAGAGCCAGAGCCCCAGCCTCCATCATGTACTGGGTACCGACGATGTTGGATACGACGTCTTGGGCCGCCTCATGTTTGGGGGCCAGACGACCCTCGTGGTTGGGCTGGTGGTGGCGTTATTGGCGACCAGCTTCGGCGTGATCTGGGGAGCAATCGCGGGCTTCGCGGGCGGCCTCGTCGACAGCGTGATGATGAGGACGGTCGACACCATGCTTGCCATTCCGACCCTTTTCCTGCTCCTGTTTCTGGCCAGCATCTTCACTCCCTCGGAACCTCTGCTGATCCTCGTGATTGCGTCGGTGGCGTGGTTGGTTCCCTCGCGGCTAGTCCGGGCCGAGACACTCAGCCTGCGGAGCCGACAGTTCGTCGAGGCTGCCCGTGCCCAGGGTGCCGGAACGCCTCGAATCATCTTCCGACACATCATCCCCAACGTCTTCGGGACCGTGGCAGTGAACGCCACATTCCAGGTCGCAGATGCGATTCTGGCGGTGACTTCCCTGAGCTTCTTAGGTCTGGGGATCCCACCGCCCGCAGCGAACTGGGGCGGCATGCTTTCCAATGGCGTCAACTACGTGTACAGCGGGTACTGGTGGCAGATCTGGCCGGCCGGTGTTTGCATCGTCGCCGTTGTGGTGGCTTTCAACTTCATCGGAGATGGGCTGCGAGACGCTGTGGAGGTCAGGCTGCAGAAGCGTTAGCCGCCACTGGGGCGTGGTTGGCACCGTGTGGCGACCGAGGAGTGTCGCCTCCGGGGCGACTGAACCCGTGCGCCACCGGTGCACGCTCGGCGGGTGGCTGCACCTCTGGTCGAGCGCAGCCAGGCCGGGCTGGCACGCGACTCCCCACTGACGACGGGGTGAGGTGAAGCGGGCCGATCGCGCGCGGCTGCTGCCGCCTCCCCCGCCGCCAGCCTTACGTCCACGTGTCGCCGGCCTCGCTGACCGTCCCGTCCACCGGCTAAGGGCCGGTCGGCACCATCGCTGAAACCGAGCCTGGACCTACCTCCCCCAGTAACATCGAACCGCACGGAGGCGCCCGTCGGTAGCGCCGGCATCAGAACCGGGCCCGAGAGCGGCGTCAGGAAGCCAAGGAGGTGTCATGGATCTGGAACTGGCAGGACGCTCAGTGCTGGTCACGGGCGCCAGCAGAGGCATCGGCTTGGCGATCGCACGCACTGTCGCGATCGAGGGTAGCTCCCTCGCCATTTGCGCTCGTGAGGAGGGTGCCCTGTCAAGGGCCGCGGAAGAGCTGCGTGGTCTGGGCGCCAAGGTTTTCGCCCAAACCACGGACGTCACCGACCACGTGGCCCTGGCCTCCTTCGTCAGGGCCGCGGCCGCGGGCCTAGGCGGCCTCGATGCGGTGATCGCCAATGCCGGCGGCAGCAGCGGTGGAGCTCTCGCGGACTCCACCCCGGAGCAGTGGGCTGACACGTTCCAGCTCAACATCGGCCACGCCGCGACCCTGGTCCGTGCCGCAACTCCCTACCTGGCTCAGTCCCCAAATCCGTCCGCAGTGTTGATCTCGTCGATTTCCGGCGTGAAGCCGGCCCCCAAGGCCCAGTACGGCGTCAGCAAGGCGGGGCTCATCTATCTCGCGGCGGCCCTCGCTAGAGAGCTGAGCTCGCTGCACATCAGGGTCAACGCGGTCAGCCCGGGGTCAATACTCTTCCCCGCTGGAGGCTGGGACTCACTTCGGATCAGCGATCCGGCACGCTTCCAAGACTTTCTCGACCGCGACCTGCCGGCGGGACGACTGGGGACAGCCGCAGAGGTGGCCAGTGTGGTCGCCTTCCTCGTCTCGCCTCGGGCGATCTGGATCAACGGGGCCAACATTGCGGTTGATGGAGCGCAGGGCCGACCGAGCTCGGCCGGGTGGTAACCGACGACAGGGCCGTCGCCAGGGTTCCGGGCCCAGGATGGTGGCCCCCAGCCCGGCCGAAGTCGTGCACTACCTCCGCGCAGACAACCCCGTGGGGCCGCCGCGCGCTGTGGGCCAGTTGCAGGTACTCAACCACCGAGCCATCCTGGTGGCGCCGCCGGATGGGGTGCAAGTAAATGCCCACTCACCACCGCGCTCGTAGTTCACCAATATGGGTAACCGTTTGCCCACACGGTGGCGCTCCACCGGGCCCCTACAGCCCCGTCGCCGAAGTCAAACTCCCCTCCATTCAGCTGCCTCGGGCTGCCGTCACCTCGAACTCGGGCAGAACGGCCCTCATCGAGAGGCTGACATCCGTGCCGCTGTTGGCGCTGCTGGGGCATCCAGCAATTTCCGTGATCGCCGGCCGGCGATGACCGAAATTGACGATCCGGCTCCAGGGACGGCGTGCCCGGTTACCCTGCCAGGCAGGCCCGTCCTGTACATCTTCGACGCTGAGCCACCGGCCCCACCAGGCCCCCGATGGACCGCCCAATACGGTTAGGAAGCCCTGACACAGCTCCCCTCCCGGGTTGCGATAATGGGTCAACCGTCAAGTTCTCGTGCAGGGACCTGCAGCGGCAGGCTATGGGGTAGAGACTGGTCGGTGCCGTCAACCTGGTCGAGTTCCAGTAGGTGCCATAGGAGGGCAGATCCAGATGTCCACGAAGGTTCGTTGGGGAATCCTCAGCACTGCCAACATCGCGGTCCATGAGTTCATCCCCGGAGCCGCCCGCTCCCGGAACGGAGTGGTGGCCGCCATCGCGAGTCGTGATCTGGACCGAGCCCAAGCGGTGGCCAACTCGTTGGGAATCCCCGTCGCCTATGGCTCTTACGAGGAGCTGCTCGCCAACCCCGAGATCGACGCCATCTACAACCCGCTCCCCAACAGCCTCCATGCCGAGTGGACGGCTAAGGCGGCAGCCGCTGGCAAACCGGTCCTCTGCGAGAAGCCCCTCGCCCTCGGCAGCGAGCAGGCGCTGCAAATGATCGACGCCTGCCGGGCCCACGGAATGCCTCTGATGGAGGCCTTCATGTACCGTTTCCATCCCCAGCACCGAAGGGTCATGGAGCTGATCGAGGCCGGCGTCATCGGGGAGCTCCGTTTTGTCAGGGCGGCCTTTACCTTCATGCTCGAACCCTTCCCCCCGGCCAACGTCCGTCTCCGTCCGGAGCTGGGCGGGGGTGCCCTGATGGACGTGGGCTGCTATGCGGTCAACGCCACCCGAATGCTGTTCGGGGAGGAGCCCAGGTGGGCCTCCGCCCAGTGGGACTTCCGACCCGAGTTCGGGGTGGAGGTCTCGTTGGCCGCGATCTTGGGTTTCTCGGACGGCCGACTGGCGATCTTCGACTGCGGCTTCCGAGCGTCGGGCCAGGGCAGCTACACCGCGGTCGGGACCACGGGGCAGATCGAAGTGCCCTCCGCCTTCGTGCCCGACCCTCGGAACGAGGTCAGGATCCAGATCACTTCCAGAGGAGTCCCGCGGGAGGAGCGGATGCCCGGAGTCGACCAGTACCAGTTGGAGGCTGAGGAGTTCGCCGACGCGCTGTTGAGCGCTCGTCCGCTGCAGATCGGAGCGGAGGACGCCGTGGGCACGCTTCGGGTGATTGAAGCGCTGCACCGCTCAGCCCGCAGGGACGGAGCCAGAGAGGTGGTGGAGGGCGCAGCGGGGACCAGCTGAGCGGCTCGGTCCCATCACCTCCCAGGCGGCCACAGGTCGAGCGCCGTTCGAGCCGACGGAGCAGGCGAGTCGGCGCGGAGGGCAGGCCAGCTTCCCGGCGCCGCAGCTGCCGCCGGCTCGGGCCAGCCAGCCGCGGCACTGTCGGGACCGTCTCCTGCGAAGGCGGTGACACGGCGTGTGGTGGAGACCCTCGGCTCGAATGTGAGGCGGCCCAGGGGGAGCTGGGGAAGAAATGGGCACCAAGCGAGTTCCAAGCCTCCCCGTCGGGCACCTCGCGAACCCGAATCCACCTCCGGCATGGCACCAGTGGGGATGATGCGGAATCCCTAGCATTTGGGGGTCTGCCGACTCCAGTGCTCGGGGGGTTGTACCCGAGTTCGACCTTCAGGAGCCCGACGAGAGGCAACCGAGGGCGGTGGGATTTGAGATCAAGCAGAGGGCGGAGGAGGGGATTTGGGTGGCTATCCTGTAGGTGCTCACACACCTCGAAGTTTGATGTAGGCAGCGCTGCCCTGCGCAGAGATGTGGCTGGGGGTGATGCGGCACGTCAACAAGGACAGGTCGGCGGCCGAGTACCTACAGCCGGCCCACAACGTTCGCCGACCGGGTAGTCCTCATCCGCGCGTCAGGCGATCCACACCCTCAGGCTCTGACACCAAGTCGACCCCCAGACCATGCGCCGGCTGCCCCAGAGCCTGCGGCGGCTGGAACACGCGTTCCACCACACCACGCCCGACCGGCCGCGCCCGCCGCTCGCCCTCCGTGGCATCCGCGGCGTTCAGCTGCCAAGCGAGGCCGTTCTTGGGCGTGCCGCCGGCAGATGGCACCGCCGAGCCACCGAGCCAAGAGAGTTCGCCTCCGGACATTGAACGCTATCTCCGGTGCAGCACCTGGCACCGGCAGCTACGCCGCTGGAGACCGAAACCGCACCAGCCCGACTTGCCACAGCAGGCAGTTCCATGGTCCAAATGGAGAACGACATCGCGCAGCACAAGCTCCTGGCCGGCGCCGGGCCAACGAGCCCCGCCGGCCAGGAGCCTCGGCTCCTGCACAGTCCCGCCCTCTACCTATCGCCCACGACAGCGAGACCGGTCTACCTATCGAGTGGCCCCTCAGCCAATACGCCTACCCACCGAACGTCCACTGCTCGGCATACAAGTTCAACATCGGATCCTGAGGCGTCGCGCCCTTCAACGACTTGCGGATGGCCGACACCTGCTGGGGAGGAGTTGGCATGAATAGCGTGGGTACCAGCTTCACGATCAGGTTCTCGTAGCTCTTCAAGGCTGGAATGCCAGCCCCCGCAGCCTCTGTCTTCTCGATAACCGCGTTCACCTGCGCATTGGAGTAGCCATCTCCGCTGTCCGCGGCTCTGGTCGCGTAGATGTCCTCTCCAGTCGGATAGAAGTCCGGCTCGTAGAGGAAGCGAGGGGACACCAGGTAGTTGATCTGCCAAGTGCAGTTGGGAGAAATCGTCTCGGTACCCGCACACACTGTCGTGTTCGCCAACAGCTGATTGAGCGGCGTCGAGGCCAGCGTCAGCGTGACACCAGCCTGCAGCAACGCAGACCGGAACACTTCCGACTCCTGCTCCAGCGCTACCGTTCCGCTGGCATAGTCGAAACGAAACGACAGTGCCGCTCCTGCTGGTATGCCTGCACCGCACTGATTCGCACCTGTCCCTGGACTGCTGCAAGTGGTCACCCCGTTGGGCACCACATTCCAACCGTGCGTCTTCAACAGCTTGATAGCGCGTGCGGGATCATAGGAGTACAAACCGGTGCGCTCCAGCGATGAAACGAAACCATTGCTAGGAGCCAGGGGGACCGGCCCGTTGGTGGCCACCGCATCCCCATGGTAGATGCCCTTGATAATGGCGGGCTGATCCACCATGCTTTGAAGCGCCTCGCGGACGTATGCCTGGCTCAGGATCGGGCCAGCCGTTGGGTTGAGATAGTCGAGATCAATGTAAGTGAAGGCCCAGGCTGTCCATGGAACGGTCTGGTATCCCATCGTGTGGAGATTAGCGAGCTGGGAGAGGTCCGAACTCGGGACGTAGCCGTAATCGACCTCTCCGGAACGCAACGCGTCGAACTCTGCCTCATCCGACGTGAATGGTAGTTCGACGAAACGCGTGACGTTGCCCGTGCGCGTGCCAGAGTAACGCGGATTCGGCACGAACGCGGCGTAGTCAGTCGTGGGAGAGTACTGAGCCAGCCGCCATGGGCCGTCGACGACTGCCCAGAGGGGATTCGTCGCATATGTCGTGGGGCGGTTGGCCTGGGCGATAAGGTAGTTGTAGACCTCGGTTGCACCGCTTGGGGTCTCATCAAAGTTGCCGACCCCACTCGAGGCTGACGTCCGATCCCAGTCCAAGGGTAGGGGCGTGATCTGGCTCAGCTCGTTGTACGTGAACCAGTAGGGCGAGACTGCATGGGTTAGAGTGAATTGAACCACACTCGGAGACAGCATGCGATAGGAGGCTACGTTGTCCGGGAAGGTGCCTGGCACGTAGGGACCATAGTTGTCCTTCTCGACCTCGAGCAGGTTCATCCAGAACATCACGTCTCGGGCCGACACCGGGGACCCATCCGACCAGCGATAGTTCTTCATGCGCACCGTCACGACGGTGTCCCCCGCAGTGTAGACGGGAAGCTTCGCGAGGCTCAAGGTGGCATTGAGGACCGGCTTGCCGTCGTCACCAAACCAGTACAGAGGTCGGTAGATGAGGTACTGGAACTGTTCCTGGTTGGTGGAGGCAAAGAAGGCTCCGCTCAGCATGGGAAAGATGTAATTTGGACCGCTGCCGGGCTGTTCGGCAAAGGTCACCGTCTTTCCCGTGGAAGCGGATGCCTGGGTCCCCGTGAAAGCGAAGGGGACTAGGATCATGCCCAGCGCTAAGGCGAGGAGCCCGGCCTGTATTCTTCGGACGCGCATGAACTGCCCTCCCTGGTCTGCACGAGCTGCCGCCGCTCTGCCCAGGAGACCCTCAACACCCAGCCCAGCAGCGTTCACTACGGCCGTACGACAGGGGCGCGGCCAAAGTGGCGGTGGCTCGCCGAGGGCTGACTGGATACATTGTACAGCCGATCATCAACAGTGTGATGGTCCAACCCTGTGTCAAGATCGTGGACGAATCTTGGATCGGACCCACCTCCAGAGTTGAAGGGCCTGCGCCGCAGACGGGTTGCGATCGGGGACAACCTGAGCCCGACTTTGACACTGGTG